>NZ_CALMPC010000132.1:0-3886 GCF_937872235.1 uncultured Thermomonas sp. | reverse complement strand
CGGCGTGCAGTGTCGCGCAGATGAGCAATGCTGTCCAGTTCGGCGAACTTTTGCCGGATAGCGCAATTTTAAACGGATATTGGAGTGACGGC
The DNA here is from genome assembly GCF_937872235.1 of uncultured Thermomonas sp. Lineage (NCBI taxonomy): Bacteria > Pseudomonadati > Pseudomonadota > Gammaproteobacteria > Lysobacterales > Lysobacteraceae > Thermomonas > uncultured Thermomonas sp. The sequence goes on along the minus strand of NZ_CALMPC010000132.1, from coordinate 3,794 downwards.
TCTAAAATGGCATGCCCCTTTGTATTGCCCAGCCTTGAGGGCCGCATCCAGTCATCCACGGCTAAGGTCGCGGGCGCGGGTCATCCATGGCCCGCTCAGCGCAGACCCCGCGTCTCCCAGGGCTGCACCCAGTTTGCAATAGCGGCTTGGTTGGCAAATGGACCGATATGGGTCTTCAGCACGCGACCATCGGCCGCAACCAGTACCGAATAGGGCAACACGCCCGCCGGGTTGCCCAGCCGCACGCCGGCATCGGTGGGGCCGGGGGGATCGACCAAGTTGGGATAGGTGACCCCCAGCCGCGTCAGCAGGGTGCGCGCAGAGGCCACGTCATCCAGCGCAATACCTACCACTTGCACACCGGTAGTGGCGTGTTGTGCGGAGAACGCTTGTAGATCCGGCATTTCTTTCAGGCAAGGCGCGCACCAGCTGGCCCACAGATTGACCAAGGTGGGCGTGCCTGCCCAGGCCTGTGGCACCTCAGCGGGCAGGCCATCGAGCGTGTGCAAGGTGATGGCTGGCACGATGCCGCCACGCTCGGCGATCTTCAGCCCGGCAGGCGGCGCAGGCGCATTGGCGGCCAGCAGATGGCCCAGTGCGCGCTGGCCAAGTTCGGTGCCAGCCAGTTTGTAGGCAACGGTGGGCTGGACATACAGGCTGGCAACCGCACCGGCAACCGCCGCCAGCATGGCTGCCGCGACCACCGTCTTGTTGGATGGCATCAGCGTGCCGCCTCGCGCAGGGCGTCTTCGACAATGCCGGGGGTCAGCAGCACCGGCAGCACCTTGCCCTCGCCGCCGCCACGTGGATAGACCACATACAGCGGCAGGCCCACGGCACCATAGCGGTGCAGGTAGGCGGTGATGGCGGGGTCGATATTGGTGTGATCGCCGATCATGTAGGCGGCATCGGCCGCTTTGAGTGCGGCGCGGAAACGATCGCGGGCGAATACCGCCTTCTCATTGGCTTTGCAGCTGACGCACCAGTCCGCGGTGATATTCACGAACACCACCCGGCCTTGCGTCCGCAGTTCGGCCAGCCGGGGCTCTGTATAGGCAACCGCAAGCTCGCCCTGCACGTGCGTGCTCATCGGTTTGGGCAGGGTGCCGATGGTGTACAGCGGCCATGCGGTCGTCGCCAGTGCCAGTACCGCCAGGACCAATGGCCAGCGCCGGGCATGTTGCCGGGCATGGGTCCACGCCCATGCCGCCAATGCCAACAAAATGGCGGCGCCCATCCAAAGGCCGGCCGCGTCGGCACCGCGCTGTTGCGCCAGCACCCACACCAGCCACGCGGCGGTGGCGTACATCGGGAAGGCCAGCAGTTGTTTCAGGGTTTCCATCCATGCGCCCGGTTTGGGCAACAGGCGGGCGAGGGCGGGGACGAAGGCGATCAACAGGAACGGCAGTGCCAGCCCCAGCCCCAATGTCAAAAACACCAGCATCGCCGCAAGCGTCGGGGCCACGAAGGCATAGGCCAGTGCCGCACCCATGAACGGTGCCGTGCAGGGTGTGGACAGCACCACGGCCAGCACGCCGGTGAAGAAATCGGCGCGCACGCCGCTGCCTTGCGCCAGTGCGTCGGCACGACCGCTGATACGGATACTGGCGTACCACATGCCCGACAAGCTCAGGCCCAGCATGAACATCAGCAGCCCCAGCACCGCGACCATGCGTGGGAACTGCAACTGGAAGCCCCAGCTGATCCAGTTTTCGATACCGCCGCTGCGCAGTGCCAGAATCAGCCCGCCCAAGGCGGCGAAGCTGGCCAGCACACCGGCGGTATAGGCCAGCGCATGCCGTCGCGCGGTCTGCCTGCTTGCCCCGCTTTGTGCCAGCGAGAGCACCTTCAGCGACAGCACCGGCAGCACGCAGGGCATCAAATTGAGGATCAAGCCGCCCAGCAGGGCCAGCAGCAGGGCGGGCAGCAGACTGGGAATGGGGTGTTGCGGGGGGGCGCTGCGGGCGGCATCGGCGGTGGCGAGTGTGGGGGCAATCACGCCCCCTTTCCTGCTGGTGGGGGGCACGGCTGGGGGGAGGGGGGCGGCTGGCGCGGTGTCTCCGGCAAGCGCCTTCGGCACACTGTCCTTCTTCCGCAGAGGAGGATTGATCTCGCCCGCCGGTACATGTACCGCCAGCGTCCGCGTCATCGGCGCATAGCAAATGCCCTCGGTCTGGCAACCTTGCAAGCCGACGATCAGGTTGCCGTTGGCCGCACGCGGGGTGCTGCGGTTGACGACAAGCGGAATTTCGACCTGCGTGAAATACACCTGCACCTGGCCAAAGTGCTCATCCTTGAACGCGCTGGCCTTGGGCATCTGCGCGTGCGCGGGCAGCGCGGCGGATAACCCGTCGGCTGCCACCAAGTTGGCCGAGAGCTTGTCGCGATACAGGTAATAGCCATTGGCGGGCGTGAGCCGCAGCAGCAGGGTGTTGCCATCCAGCGCGATCACTTCGCTGCCGAAGGCCTGCTCCGGCGGCAGCGGCGCGGCGTTCACTGCGCCGGCAGGATCGCCCAGCCCGAACAAGCCGCCGGACTTCTTGGCAAAACCCAAACCGGGTGCAGCGTCATCGGCAGCCGGCAAGGCCACCGTCAGCGTGCGCGTTTGCGGCGGGTAGCACACCCCGGCATCGGCACAGCCTTGATATTTCACGGTCAAGCGCACCGATGTCGCGGTTGCGGCCGGTTGGCCGCTCAGCGTGCCGATCAGTTGCCCGCGGTAGGTTTCGACATCGCCGAAAAACTCGTCGCGGTGCTTGTCGCCGCTTGGCAGCGCCAGCGTTGCGTTGGCAAACCCCGGATCGGTCTTCACCGATGTGCGGTGCCGGTACAGGTAATAGCCCTTGGCGATCTGCCAGCGCACGTCCACGCGATCGTGCGCGGTGGCGCTGGCTGACAGCACGAAGACCTGATCGACCGGCGGCAGATCAACATCGGCGGTGGCAGCGGCCGGCAGGGCCGCCGCCAGGGCCAGTGCGGCCAGCCAGCGGCACGGGCGAAAAGACAGTCGGGTCATCGGATCATTCTACTGGACGGGTCATGTCGGCCACCCAGCGTAGATACGCAGGCAGGCCGTCATTGGATTCGACCGCGACCAGCTCCGGCAGTTCATGCGGATGCAATTGCGGCAGCCTTGCCTGCAGGGCCGGGTAGCGCGCCCGCGTGGTCTTGATCAGCAGCAGCACTTCCCCTGCGTGTTCCACCGCGCCCTGCCAGCGATATACCGAGTGCAGGCCGGGAACGATGTTGACGCAGGCGGCCAGGCGTTCCTCGACCAGCGCCGTGGCGATGCGCTCGGCGCAGGCTGCGTCCGGGCAGGTGGCAAGGCAGAGCAGGATCGCCCCGGCCATGGTCAGCGCTTGCGCTTGCCGCTGGCTTTGGCGGGTGCCGCCACCTCCGGCGTCTGGATGTTGAAGACCACGGCATCGGCCTTGGTGCGGATCTTGAACCAGTCCGCGATCCGTTGCTGTTCGGCCGCAGACAGGTCGGAACGGATGGTGGCATTGAGATACACCACCTGGTGGCGGCTGCCGTCTTCGGCAATCGTCACCCCGTCGCCCACCGTGATCTGGTCCAGGCTCGGGTACAGCTGGCGCAGCTCGCTGGAAATGTCGCCGGTCTGGTTCAGCAGTGCGTTGCGCTTCGCCAGCTCCGCCCTGAGCTTCTGCAGCTGCGATTCGCGCTGCTTGACGGTGTCCTGGCTTTCTCTCAAGAGATCAGACAGCAGCGTTGATTTGAGCGCGGTCACGTCAATCTGGTGGTCGCCGCTCTGGTGCAGGAAGATCTGGGTGCCG
>NZ_CALMPC010000131.1:0-1106 GCF_937872235.1 uncultured Thermomonas sp. | reverse complement strand
TAATTTCTGCTGTCAGTGTGTGATCCGCGAAACCCGGCCGAGTGCCGGGTTTCGTTTTTTGTGATCACGGAGCCCGTTGGCGTCACGGTGTGAGTGACGGTGTTTTTTTCCACGATGCTTTTGCGTTGCAGCAAGATGCTTTCACCGCCTACACTGGCGGCATTCTTCGGGGAGCAGTGTTCATGATGTCGATCCAACGCGCAGTATGTGCAGCTGTCCTTGCCAGTGCGCCGTTGCTGGCGCATGCCGGTGGTGATGCCTGTCAAACCGATAGATTGACCGCAACACCTGTGCGCCCAACCTTGCTATCGCCGGTCGCCATTGAATTTGCCCCCGGCACCACACAGCTGGGTGGCGCCAATGGTGTGCTGGTGCAGTCGTTTGACGAAGCGTTGTCGGTAGATAATGTGTTGGTGCGAATTCGTGCAGATGGTTGCCGTGCGATGGCCAAGACCTTGACTCCGGCGAGTGCTGTCGGCAATGACGCGGCTGCCTACAAGCCGCAGACCGCGTTCGACAATACGCCGTGGCGCTTCAACATGACCCAGAATGGCAAACGCATGACTGCTGATGAATTTGATGCGTGGATGAAGGCACGCGGCGTGCGCGTGGTGGGCAAGAAAGATCCTGCAGCCGAGCCTGCCACAGCCCCAGGCAAGTAAGTTTGGTGGGCAAGCGCCTCTTGGTAACACCCCGCTTTGGGCTGGCGCGCGTATTGTCCAAGCGCGGCCTGTGTTCGCGTACGGAAGCACAGCGGCTGATCCGTGCCGGTCTGGTACGCCTGGATGGTCGTGTCATTGACGACCCTGAATTTCCGGTGCGCGATGTGCACGCTGCGCGGATCGACATCGAAAACAGCCGTGCGGTGGCCGCAACGCCGCGCTACCTGATGCTCAACAAGCCCCGCGGCTTGGTGACCACCACCCGCGATGAGCAAGGGCGCGACACCGTGTATCGCTGCTTTGAAGGTGCGCAGCTGGGTTGGATTGCGCCCGTAGGTCGATTGGACAAGGCCAGCGAAGGGCTGCTGTTGTTTACCAATGCCCCGGCTTGGGCGGCTCAAATCACTGACCCTGCCAATGGCCCCGACAAAACCTATCACGTGC
>NZ_CALMPC010000130.1:0-3986 GCF_937872235.1 uncultured Thermomonas sp. | reverse complement strand
CGGCTCGCGCACTTGCACCGCACTGGCGGTGGCCACGGGGGCGGTGTTGTCTTGAAACTGCAAGCACGCGTCTTCCCACGGCAGACCGCAATGCGCCAGCGCCATACGCATGGTGGCCTCTGGTGCGTCCACCAAGTCCTCGTAGTGCACTTCCAGAATCCGTCCGGGCATCACCTGCTGCCAGTGCCGCAGCAGTGCATCAAATTGCAGGTAATAAGCGCCAGTATCCAGCAGATCAAACGAGTAGTCGTAATACGGCGTACTTTGTGCGAACAACTGGCGGAAGTTGCCCAGGCAAGTGTCCATCGGGTTGCGCCGCATGCAGAGGATGCGCGCCTTCGGCAAGGCTTGCGCGATATGCCCCAAATACAAGAAATTGTGCGGCAATTTATCCGTGAACCGTGGTTTGCTGGCGGTGCCAGGACGGGTGCTGGCCACATAGGCATCGCCCACTTTTTGCCAAGGCAAATGCCGCGCCCGCTGGATGCAGTCCACGTCGATCAACTCCGGCGTGATGCTGCCCGATGCACGTTTGAGGACGACACCGAAGTTCTGCAACTCCCCTGCCGAATGCACCTGCGAGTGGCTGGACAGGATGCGATCCATCAAGGTGGTACCACTGCGTGGCATGCCCACGATGAAAATCGGCTCCGCGTTGTCACTCCCGATGGCGCTGTCTGCAATCGACTCTGGAAAGGCTTCACGTACAGCCGCAAAAAGAGCGGCATCGCGGGCGCGACTGCCTTTTCGGCCCACTCCGCCGGCCTGCTTTCCGGCGACCAGGTGGTTGAACGCGGCCGCGTCATCACGCAAGTCTTCCAACTCGGCCGACAGTGCCAAATTCAAATACATGCGCGCTTCGTTATCTGCTTCGGGACAACTGGCGAGCAGGGTTTGCAACCTACTCAGGTGATTGTTGTCCGGTCCGGATTTGCGCAATTTCGCCAAGGCCAAATGGGCCTTCCAGTAGTGTGGCTGCCGGCTCAAGCAGGCTTCATATTCGCGCTCGGCATCCTCCAGTCGGCCGGCAAACGTCAGCGAGGTTGCCAGATTGAAGCGAAACGCGGCCTGCTGCGGGAACAGCGCAACCGCACGTTCAAACATTGCTACGGCCTTGGTGTGCTCGTTGCCGCGCGTGTACACCACGCCAAGGGTATCGGCGGTCATCGCATCGGTTGGACCGGCGTTGACCGCAGCATCAGCAACCGTCAGTGCTTCTCGCAACATACGCCCGTCCGACAACAGCTTGGCCAATTGCGCGGCATAGTCGGCACGTGCGGGATTCAGCCGTACCGCCTGCTGCAAATGCTGCATGGCCTGAGGCATCTGCTGCAGATTCATCGCTGCCACACCCGCAACGAACTGCACCCCGGCATGCCCGGGCAAATGCTGCAACAACCTGTGCGCCAGTTCGGCTGCTTGCCGCCAATCCCCTCGGTTCAAGGCCTCTACGGCTGCCTGATAGATAGGCCGCGGATCAAACGCACCTGCCATCTCATCCTTGCGATCAACCACGTTATTCACCTGCCTCTTCCGCATGATCCGAACCCGCAAGTTTAGCCCCAAGCCAGCTCAATCCCGACTGGCCAGGCAATCCCGGCAGATCCCCATACCCCTGCGAATGGGGTATAACGCCAATTAGGAGCGCGCCGCGCTCTTGCTCATCCCTGGGAGGGGACATCCATGCGCAAGATCATTTTGGCAACACTGTTGGCATCCTTCGCATTCGCAGCTTCGGCGCAACAACATGCCACCTCGCCGGTTGGCAAGTGGAAGACACTGGACGACAAATCCGGCAAGGCAATGACAATTTCGGAAATCTACGAAGCCAAAAACGGGACATTGGCTGCCAAGATCACCGAAAACCTAGGCATGCCAGCCACTTGCGATGAATGCAGTGGGCAGTACAAAGGCAAGCCCTATGTAGGCATCGTCACCTTGTGGAATCTGAAGGCGCAAAAAGACGGCACATGGGGCGACGGCAAGGGCTATAAGCCGTCTGAAGACCGTAATTTCAATGCCAAGTCGATCAAACTGATCGATGGTGGCAAGAAACTGGAGGTGAAAGGCTGCGTGGCTTTCATTTGCCGCACGGCCACTTGGGTACGCGCGGACTGACTGCATTGAGGTTCGGTGTGACGCAAAACCCCGGCTTGCCCGGGGTTTTGCGTGCAGGGGCAACGCGCTTGCGTGCGATAATCGAAACCCCGTTTCCTGATAGACCCCCCGATGTCGCGTACTGCACTTGTCACCAACGCCCTGCCCTATGCCAATGGCCCGCTACACCTTGGGCACCTGGTGGGTTACATCCAGGCCGATATCTGGGTGCGCGCACGGCGTATGCGAGGCGACAGCGTGCATTACGTCTGCGCCGATGACACTCACGGCACGCCCATCATGCTGGCAGCCGAAAAAGCCGGGGTGAGCCCCGAGGACTTCATCGCCCGCATCAAAGACAGCCATGAGCGCGACTTTGCCGCATTTGGCGTGGCCTTCGACCACTACGACTCCACCCATTCGCAGACCAATCGCGAGATCACCCAGCAGATTTACGCAAAGCTGCTTGCCGCAGGCCACATCAGCCAACGCAGCGTGGCGCAGTTTTATGACCCGGCCAAAGGCATGTTCTTGCCTGATCGCTACGTCAAGGGCACTTGCCCAAACTGCAAATCGCCCGACCAGTACGGTGACAATTGCGAAGTTTGTGGTGCGGCCTATGGCCCCACGGATTTGATCGACCCCAGGTCGGCGGTCTCCGGGGCCACACCGGAAATACGTGATTCCGAGCATTATTTTTTTGAAGTCGGTCGCTTCGAAGCCTTCTTGCGCGAGTGGCTAGCCGGCGACACCGCGCTGCCGGGAGTCAAAGCCAAACTGATGGAATGGCTGGATGCCGAAGGCGGCCTGCGTGCGTGGGATATCTCGCGCGATGCGCCCTACTTCGGTTTTGAAATCCCCGGTGCACCCGGCAAGTATTTCTATGTCTGGCTGGATGCGCCCATTGGCTATCTATCCAGCTTCAGCAACTATTGCGCCCAAACCGGGATTGCTTACGACAGCTACCTGCAAACTAATTCACAGGCCGAGCTGCACCACTTCATCGGCAAAGACATCGTCAATTTCCACGGCCTGTTCTGGCCGGCGGTGCTGCACGGCAGTGGCCACCGCGCGCCCACGCGTTTGCACGTCAACGGCTACCTCACGGTGGATGGCGCGAAGATGAGCAAGTCACGTGGCACCTTCATCATGGCGCGCACTTACTTGGATGCAGGCCTGGACCCTGAAGCTTTGCGCTACTACTTCGCCGGCAAAACTTCGGGCGGGGTGGACGACGTGGATTTGAACCTTGCCGATTTTGTGGCGCGGGTGAACAGCGACGTGGTGGGCAAGTTCGTGAATCTGGCCAGCCGCTGCGCCGGCTTTATCGAAAAACGTTTCAATGGCCAACTGGCCGTGAGCCTGCCTGACACCGCGCAGTACACGCGCTTCGTGGAGGCGCTGACGGCTGTGCGCGATGCGTATGAACGCAACGAAGCCGCCAGCGCACTGCGGCTGACCATGGCACTGGCCGATGAAGCGAACAAATACATCGACGATCAGAAGCCGTGGGTGCTGGCCAAGCAAGACGGTGCTGATGCGCAGTTACAGGCAGTCTGCACGCAAGGCTTGAACCTGTTCCGGGTGTTGGCTGCGGCCTTGAAGCCGGTGCTGCCGCGCACGGTAGCGCAAGCCGAAGCTTTCCTGGCTGCCCCGATCACGCATTGGGACGATGTGGCCGAGCCGTTGCTGGGATGTTCAATCCAGCCCTACATGGCGTTGTTTACCCGTATCGACCCGAAGCAGATTGCCGCGATGGTGAACGCTTCAAAGGACACACTCGCCACGCCAGCCCCCCGCGCAACACCAGCTGAAATCAAGTCTGCGCCGCAACCTGCCAAGACCGCTGTACCCACGGATACGACTGCCTGCATCGGTATCGACGACTT
>NZ_CALMPC010000129.1:0-25756 GCF_937872235.1 uncultured Thermomonas sp. | reverse complement strand
GCCCACGCCATCGCATAACGGGGGTCCAGCGTCGTGGCATGCGTGTACTCATCAATGGCCCGACGAGTATCGCGCTCGTTGCCGAGATCAACCAGGAAATTCGCGCGCAAAAACGCGTTGTAGGCCTCCAGATTGCCGCTGGGCGGGCGATGACCCATCACGTCGGCAGTCGGTGACAGCAGCGCCACGTTCAGCGTATCGGCAATCGACTTGGAAAGCTCGTCCTGCAAGGCGAACAGGTCGCCGCCGGGCCGTTCGAACCGTTTGGAAAACACCGACGCCCCAGTGTGCGTATCCACCACTTCCGCGCGCACCCGGATCGTGTCGCTGGAGCGCTGCACGCTGCCGGTCAGCAGGTAGGATACGTTCAGCTTGGCCCCGATGGTGCGGGGGTCGTCCTTGCTGTTGCGGAACAGGAATGAAGACGAGCGGCCACTCACCCGCAGTCCTTCGATGGAAGACAGCACATCGATGAGATTTTCCGACAAGCCATCGGAAAAAAACTGCTGCTGCGGGTCACCGCTGGCATTCACCAACGGCAGTACGGCAATGGACTTCAAGCCGGTGCCATCCTGTTCGGCGCTGGCCGTCGCATCCGCCAGGCTGGTGGCATCGCGACGCAGCACAAACTGATTGGTCACCAGCAAAACTACTGCGACCAACAGGACGCCGATGATCCATTTGTCGAGGCGGCGGTCGTGCAAACGCGCGGCCCGGTCATCCGTATCCCACTCGCTTTCCCGTTTCAGTCCGCCCTGCGTGAACTCGTAAAACCATGCAAAGACGATCCAGAACGGGAAACCAATCACCCCCGCGATTATGAACCAGCGCACCGCCCAATCGGGAATGCCAAACACCGGTGCCAATTGCGCAATCCCCTGCGCCAGCGCCCAAACTGCACCGATATACAGCGCCGCCGCACGCAGCACATTGCGCCGCTTGAGCTGGTGCAACCATTGCGCCAATCTGCCCAATTGAACTTACCCCAAGGGATTCATGGGCAGTATCGGCAAAGCCTGCATTGCCGGCAACTGCAGGCCCCGAAAGCACAAGGCCGAGATTGCTCCCGGCCTTGCGTCAGATGCGCCGATGCCTGTTATTGCTTAACGCTGCACCACCGGCCCACCGATCGGGGCGGCAGGCGGTGCGGCATCGCTGTCGCGCTTGCCCTTGTCGGACTTGTCTTCCCAACCCAGCGGCGGGTTGGGCGTACGACCTTCCATCAGCGCTTTGACTTGCTCGGCGTCGATGGTTTCCCATTCCAGCAGGGCAGCTGCCATTGCTTCCACCACATCGCGCTTGGATTCCAGAATGTCGCGTGCAACCGTGTATTGCGCATCAAGAATGCGCCGGATTTCCGCATCCACTTTTTGCTGGGTGGCTTCGGAAATGGTCTTGCTGTGCATGCCATACCCGGCTTCGGCATCGGCGTACACCATGGTGCCCATCACATCGGACATGCCGTACTTGGTCACCATGCCACGCGCAAGCTGGGTGGCGCGTTCGAAGTCGTTGGAAGCACCTGTGGACATTTGGCCGACGAAGATTTCTTCGGCAATCCGGCCACCAAACAGAATGGCCAACTCTTCCAGCATGCGGTCCTTGTACTTGCTGATGTGGTCGTGCTCGGGCAACTGCCAGGTGACGCCCAATGCCCAGCCACGCGGCATGATGGTGACCTTGTGCACCGGGTCGGCCTTGGGCAGCGACATCGCCACCACGGCGTGGCCAGACTCGTGATACGCGGTATTGCGGCGCTCATCTTCGCGCATGACCATGCTGCGCCGTTCCGGGCCCATGTAAATCTTGTCCTTGGCGTCTTCAAAATCACGCATGTCCACTTGCTGCTTGTTGCGGCGCGCCGCAAACAGCGCGGCTTCGTTGACCAGATTGGCCAAATCCGCACCGGAGAATCCCGGGGTGCCGCGTGCCAGCACATCAGCGCGCACATTGTCGTGCAACGGCACCTTGCGCATATGCACTTTCAGGATTTGCTCACGGCCCTTGATGTCGGGTAGGCCCACCATGACCTGACGGTCGAAGCGGCCCGGGCGCAGTAGTGCTTTGTCCAGTACGTCGGGACGGTTGGTGGCGGCGATCACAATCACACCTTCGCCGCCTTCAAACCCGTCCATCTCCACCAGCATCTGGTTGAGGGTTTGTTCGCGCTCGTCGTGCCCCCCCCCCATGCCGGAACCACGGTGGCGGCCGACGGCATCGATTTCATCGATGAAGATGATGCACGGTGCGTGCTTCTTGGCGGTTTCGAACATGTCACGCACCCGCGATGCGCCCACGCCAACGAACATTTCCACAAAATCCGAACCGGAAATGCTGAAGAACGGGACCTTGGCTTCCCCCGCAATCGCGCGTGCCAGCAAGGTTTTGCCGGTACCGGGTGGGCCCACCATCAGCACGCCGCGCGGAATCTTGCCGCCCAGCTTGGTGAAGCGCGAGGGGTCACGCAAAAACTCCACCAGCTCGCCCACTTCGTCCTTGGCTTCATCGCAACCGGCCACATCGGCAAAGGTCACTTTGATCTGGTCTTCACCTTGCAATTTTGCACGCGAACGCCCGAACGACATCGCACCCTTGCCGGCACCGCCGCCTTGCATCTGCCGCATCATGAACAGCCAGAAGCCAATGATCAGCAGCACCGGCAGGAAGTTCAGCACCAACGACCAAAACGACACGCCCGACTCCGGCGCGGCCTGCTTGATTTCAACCTTGTGCTGGATCAAATCATTGATCAGATCACGGTCACGCACGGGTGCGGTGGTGGTGCCTTTGCTGCCATCGGCGCGCACGAAATCGAGGCTGCGCTCATTGCTGGAAATATCCACCGACTTGATGCGGTCGTTTTCCACATCCTGCACGAACTGCGAATAGACCACGTCCTGGCTCGCCGCCAGCTTGGGCGAAAAGCTCTGGAACACGACCATCAACACGACAGCCACCACTACCCAGAGCAATATGTTTTTCGCAAGATCGTTCATGTCGTCCTTATGTCGCCCGTATCACTTCATTTTCGCCAACTTGCCGGTGGCCAGCACGTACACCTCCGGCGATCGCTTGCGCGAGGCCGCCGGCTTGCGGATCACCACCTTGGCATAACGCCGCCGCAGTTCCCGCAGATAGTCATCCGAACCTGCCCCCTGAAACAGCTTGATCAGGAAGCTACCACCGGTGCGGAGATGACCATCGGCAAAGTCCATGGCCAGCTCCACCAAGTGCATCGCACGCGGTTGATCCACCGCATCCATTCCACTCTTATTGGGGGCCATGTCGGACAAGACAAGGTCCACCGTATCCCCGTTCAGCATGTCCAGCAACTGCGATAACACGGCATCTTCCCTGAAGTCGCCGTGAAGGAAGTCCACCCCGGCCAAACCGGGCATGTCCAGGATGTCGCTGGCGATCACCCGCCCCGGCTTGGACGGGTCCAGCCGGTTGAGCTCCTGCCGCACCCATTGCGACCAACCGCCGGGGGCAGCCCCCAGATCCACCACCACCATGCCCGGCTTGAGCAGGCGGTCACGCTCGGCCAGTTCTTCCAGCTTGTAGGCGGCACGCGAACGCATGCCTTCGGCCTGCGCTTTTTTCACGTAGGGGTCGGAAAAATGCTCTTTGAGCCAGCGTTGGCTGGATTGACTGCGGGTGGCCATGGCCGCCGAAAGCGCGTGAGACAGGGTGTGCATGATACCCTGCACGCCCCCATTCGTTTGCTGTGTGCCGTATGTCGATCGCCCTGACCAATGCCCAGATCCGTTTTTTGCGTGGCCAGGCACATGATCTGAAGGCAATGCTGCAGGTGGGTGGCAAGGGCATCACCGATGCACTGGTGACCGAAGTCGAGCTGGCCCTGGAGCACCACGAGCTGATCAAGGTGAAAGTAGGCGGCGCCGATCGCGAACAACGCGACGCCATGATCGTGGACTTGACCGAACGCGCCGACGCAGTGCTGGTGCAGCGGATTGGGCATACCGCTACGCTGTATCGCCCCAGCAAGGACAAACGGCATATCGTGCTGCCGCGCGCCTGAGCCGGCCATGCACCTGCTGCTGGAACGCCCCGATTACCCGTTTTTCCTGCGCGGTGCCGATGGCAACGCTGCATTGGTCAATGCCCAGCGCTTGACCCGCAGTTTCATCATTGCCCCCGAGACCCTGCAGGAACACTGGCCAATCGTCGATGCGCGCCTGATGCAGCCGTCCGATCTGGATGCCTTGCTGGCATTGCAGCCTGAACTCATTGTGCTCGGTACAGGTGCCAGCCAACAGTTCCCACCCGCACGGGTGATGGCGCATTGCCTGCAACAAGGGATCGGGTTGGAAGTGATGACCAATGCCGCCGCCGCACGCACTTATTCCATTCTGGCGGGCGAAGGACGGCGGGTGGTCGCAGGCTTTCTGTTCCCCGCCCCACCCGAGGTTGCCGCGGGCAGCACCGTCGGCGGATAATAGGCTTCAATTCGTGAACCCACGGGCGACGCGCCTGCCGCGCCGTCCGTTTTGCTTTGCAGGAGCCGCACCCTATGACCACCCATGCCCAACGCCCCGCCCTGTTGCTGTCCCGCGTCGATGTGGAGCGCATCGAGGATTTGCTGGAGCGCCCGCAATACAGCGGCATCAACACGGCGGCCTTGCGCGAGGAATTGGCGCGTGCAGAATTGACCGAACCCGGCAACATGCCGGCCGATGTCATCACCATGAATTCCACCGCACTGGTGAAAGTCGTGGATGACCAGCAGCAAGTGCACGAATACGAGCTGACCTTGGTGTACCCGCGGGATGCCGATGGCAGCGGCGAGAAGGTGTCAATCCTTGCGCCGGTAGGCAGCGCCCTGCTCGGTCTGCGCGCAGGCAGCAGCATCGACTGGCCAATGCCGGGGGGGCGCAGCGCGCGCCTGCACGTGCTGTCGATTCGCTATCAACCGGAAGCTGCGGGCGCGCTGCATCGCTGAGCGGCCGTCAGCCGTCCCAGCGCGCCCAGCATCTCCCACGACTTCAACCCGCGCCCACTCAAATGGTGCAGTAGCACCGCACGCAAGGGCAGGCGCAGGCTGGCCAAATCCTCACTGCCTGGCTGCGCGTCGCTTGCCAACGCCAACAGCGCGCGCCCGGTGGCCAGTTCGCGGCGTTCGCCTGCGCGCTCGCCCAGCGCGCGGCGCGGGCCATGCTCGGGATCCAGCCGATAACGTGCCGCCGGATCAATCGCATCGCCTTCACCGGCCAACGCATAGTCCAAGCCCACGCCCAGCGCATCCAGGACATCGCGCTCGAAACGGCGCAGCGTCCATGCCAACGGCTCGCCAGCACGCAATCGCTCACGTACCTGCGCATACACCGCATGCAGTTCGGGTTGCGGTGCCTGCCGTGGTGCCAGCCGCAGGCACAGTTCATTGATGTAGAAGCCCGCCAGCGCGGCATCGCCGTGCAGCAACGGCGCCGCATCCACCGCTTCGGCAGCGCGCAGCTGCGCCAGTTCACCGCGTTGCTCGCCATCGAAGCGAATCGACTGTAGAGGTTGCAAAGCGGCACGCAGCAGATGCTTTTTCGGGCCTTGTACCCCGCGTGCCACCAGCCCGATACGGCCGTGTTCAGCGCTTAATACTTCCACCAGCAAGCTGGTTTCACGCCACGGGCGGGCGTGCAGGACAAAGGCGGGCTCGGTGATGTAGCGCATGCGTCATTGTAGGAGCGCCCCGCAGGGGTAGCGATGCTACCTGCAGTAATTTCGCGAACGTATTTGCGCTCCTGCGAAGGCAACCCAGGATTCAATCGTGATAACCCAGCGCACGCAAAGCGGCTTCGTCGTCACTCCAGCCTTCGCGCACGCGCACCCAGGTTTGCAGAAACACCTTTGCGCCGAATAGCCGTTCCATCTGCTGACGGGCGTGCTTGCCGATGTCGCGCAGGCGCTCGCCGCCTTTGCCGATAACGATGGCTTTCTGACCTTCACGCTCCACCCAGATCACCGCGTCGATGCGATACATCACGCCTGTTTTGGGGGAAGGTTCTTCTTCAAATTTTTCTACTTCTACCGTGGTCGAATACGGCAGTTCTTCGCCCAGCCGGCGCATTAGTTGTTCACGCACCAATTCACCGGCAAGAAAACGCTGACTCTTGTCGGTGATTTCATCCTCACCGTACATCGGCTCGGCCTCGGGGACCAAGTCCATCAAGGTTGCCACCAGTTGTTCCAGTCCGCTGCGCTTGAGTGCCGACAGCGGGTGCACGGCGGCAAAGTCGCGGCCCTCGGTCACCTTGGTGATAAACGGCAGCAGGGCGGTTTTGTCTTTCTGTTTGTCCACCTGGTTGACCACCAGCACCACCGGCAGGCCCGCATCATGCAGGGCGTCATAGGCCAGACCGTCTTCGTTGTCCCAGCGACCCGCTTCGATCACCAGCAAGGCCACATCCACCCCTTCCAGGGCACCGCGCGCAGCGCGATTCATCATCCGGTTCATCGCCTTGCCGGAGCGCTTGCCCTGCTCGCCATGGATGCCAGGGGTGTCCACCAACTGCAGTTGCCCGCGTGGAAACGTGGCAATCCCCAACAACCGATGCCGCGTGGTCTGCGGCCGGTTGGAGGTGATGCTGATCTTGGCACCCACCAGCGCGTTGACCAAGGTGGATTTGCCGACGTTGGGCCGGCCGATCACGGCCACTGCGCCGCTGCGTGAAGATGTGCTGCTCATGTTTCCAATTCCTTGAGGGCGGCCTCGGCCGCCTGTTGTTCTGCCGTCCGCCGTGAACTGCCCTCACCGGTGGTGACAAGCGCAGGCTCGGCCAGTGTGCAACTGACCTGGAACACCCGCGCATGGTCTTCCCCGCCTTCGTGCAGCAGCGCATAGACCGGCAGCCCCCGTTGCCGAGCTTGCAACCATTCCTGCAGCCGGGTTTTGGCGTCTTTGCCAACTTTGTTGGGTGGCGGCAGCGCGGCAATCATGTCGGTAAACCATGGCAGCACCACCGTGCGGCAGGCCGCAAAGCCGGCATCCAAATAAATCGCCGCCACCAAGGCCTCCACCGCATCGGCCAAAATCGAATCGCGGCGATGCCCGCCGGTTTTCATTTCACCCGGCCCCAGCACCAGCTGGCTGCCGATGTCGAGTTGCCGGGCGATGCCAGCGAGTGCCGATTCGCGCACCAATTCGGCGCGCGCACGGGTCAACGCACCTTCATCCGCCTTGGGCCAGTGCCGATACAAGGCCTCGGCGATGAACTGGTTGACCAGCGCATCGCCGAGAAATTCCAGACGCTCGTTGTTCAGGCTGCCGGCGCTGCGGTGGGTCAATGCCTGCGCCAGCAGTGCCGGCGTGATGAAGGCATGGCCAGCAAATGCACGCAGCGCAGGGTCAGTTATTGCTGGCACCTGCACCACGCGTCAAAGCCTGCTCGGCATGAAATTTGCCGACCACATCAAGGTTGGCAAACAGCTCCTCGCGGCGTTCGTAATCCATGACAAGGTTGTAGCCACCTTCCGTATTTTCGATTTTGAGCATCTCGGGTTTGACCACCGACACATAGTCGATCTGGAAGCGCTTGTTCAGCAGCATGCGGATCTTGTCTTTGGATGCGTTGGCGGCCTCGGGGTCACTGGCAATCCCGGCAAGTGCTTTCTTGACTGAGAAAAATTCCATGTACATCGGGCCAATCTTCATGCCGCAGTAAGCAAAGAAAATAACGAAAGTCAGGGTGATCAGGAACCCGATCATGGTAATGCCACGTTGCATCTGCTTCATTGGTGCTTCCCCTTTGGCTTGAGAACTGCAAACTGCCCAACATTCATTTCAAGGAATACGCGTTCCAATACGGGAAACGTCCACCCAGTGATCGGCATCGGTGTCGATATTCATCCACACCAGGAACGCCTTGCCGCGCAGGTTGGCTTCCGGCAGGAACCCCCAGAACCGGCTGTCCTCGCTATTGCCGCGATTATCACCCATGACGAAATAATGCCCTGCCGGCACCGTCCAGTCACCATCGGCCATGCTGATTTCACGTTCCAGCACAAAATGCGGGTGATTCTGCAAGCCTTCGGTCAATTTATTGTCGCCGGTTTCACCAGCCCCTTGGCCGACTCCGGTGAACACCCCCTCGGATCGATACGGCAATGGCCGACCATTCACGTACACCTTGTGGTCGTGGTAACCAATGCGATCTCCAGGCAAGCCAATCACACGCTTGATCCAGTCTTCCTTCGGGTGCTGCGGCGGTCGGAATACCACCACATCGCCGCGCGCCGGCTCACCATTGCTCAAAAACTTCTTGTTGGTGATCGGCCAACGCAGGCCATAGGAAAACTTGTTGACGAGGATGAAATCGCCGATCAGCAGGGTGGGCATCATCGAGCTGGACGGAATCCGGAAAGGCTCGGCAACGAAGCTGCGCAAGCCCAATACCAAAGCCAGCACCGGGAAAAACGACTTGGCGTAATCCACCAGGATCGGATCCTTGGCCTCACCGACCTCGGCAGCAGCCATGCGTTTTTTGGCGAAGAACAACTTGTCCAGCAACCAGATCAGGCCGGACAGGAGTGTCAGCACCACCAAAATTGTTTCGAACCACACCATCATGCGATGTACTCCAACGGGTTTTTGCACCTTCTCCCGCGGGAGAAGGAAAAAAACATCACTTGCTATCCACCTGCAACACGGCGAGGAAGGCTTCCTGCGGGATTTCCACCCGGCCCACCTGCTTCATCCGCTTCTTGCCTTCTTTTTGCTTCTCCAACAACTTTTTCTTGCGGGTGGCATCGCCACCGTAGCACTTGGCCAGCACGTTCTTGCGCAACGCCTTGACCGTGGTGCGGGCGATGATCTGTCCACCGATGGCGGCCTGGATGGCCACATCGAACATCTGCCGTGGAATCAGATCTTTCATCTTCTCGCAAAGTTCCCGGCCGCGGCGGTCGGCCTGCGAGCGGTGCACGATGATCGACAGTGCATCCACGCGGTCGCCATTGATCAAGGTATCCACACGCACGAATGCGCCGGCTTCAAAGCGCACGAAGTGATAATCCAGCGAAGCATAGCCACGGCTGACGGATTTGAGTTTGTCGAAGAAATCCAGCACCACTTCGGCCATCGGCAATTCATAGCTGACCTGCACTTGGCTGGCCATGTAGGTGATGCCGATCTGTACGCCGCGCTTGTCTTCGCACAACTTGATCACGCTGCCGATGTAGTCCGGCGGGGTGAGGATATTGGCGCGAATGATGGGCTCGCGGATTTCGTCCACCAGATTCGCCGACGGCAACTTGGCCGGGTTGTCCATCGAGACGATGCTGCCATCGGTTTTCAACACCTCGTAGATCACCGTGGGCGCGGTGGAAATCAGGTTGAGGTTGTATTCGCGCTCCAAGCGCTCCTGCACGATTTCCATGTGCAGCATGCCAAGGAAACCACAACGGAAGCCAAAGCCCATCGCTTCCGACGACTCCGGCTCGAAGCGCAAAGCAGCATCGTTCAAGCGCAGCTTGTCCAGCGCTTCACGCAGCGCCGGGTAGTCTTCGGCATCCACCGGGAACAGCCCGGCGAACACACGCGGCTGCATTTCCTGGAACCCCGGCAACGGCTTGAGTGCCGGGTCACTGGCCAAGGTCAGGGTGTCGCCCACCGGCGCGCCGTGCACGTCCTTGATACTGGCGGTGATCCAGCCCACTTCGCCGGCTTTCAGTGCTGGCAGCACCTTGCGTTTGGGCGTGAACACGCCCACCGCATCAACCTGATGCGCACGGCCGGTACTCATCACCAGCATCTTGTCGCCGGGCTTGAGCTCGCCCTGCATCACCCGTACCAGCGAGACTACGCCCAGATAATTATCAAACCACGAGTCGATGATCAGGGCCTGCAGCTTGTCGGTGTCGCGCGGCTGTGGCGGTGGAATGCGTTTGACAATCGCCTCCAGTACATCCCCCACATTCAGCCCGGTCTTGGCGCTGATGGCCACCGCGTCCTCGGCATCGATGCCAATCACGGCTTCGATTTCTTCCTTCACCTTGTCGATGTCCGCGGTGGGCAAGTCGATCTTGTTCAGCACCGGCACCACTTCCAGGCCTTGCTCGACCGCCGTATAGCAGTTGGCCACCGACTGCGCTTCCACGCCTTGTGCGGCATCCACCACCAGCAACGCGCCTTCGCAGGCAGCCAGCGAGCGGCTGACTTCGTAGCTGAAATCCACGTGGCCGGGGGTGTCGATGAAATTCAGGAAATAGGTCTGGCCATCTTTGGCGGTGTACGGCAGCGAAACCGACTGCGCCTTGATGGTGATGCCACGCTCGCGCTCGATGGGATTGGAGTCGAGCACCTGCGCTTCCATCTCGCGCGCCTGCAGGCCGCCGCACAGCTGGATAATGCGGTCGGCCAAGGTGGACTTGCCGTGATCGACATGGGCAATGATGGAGAAGTTGCGGATAAACCGCATGGCGTCGTGCTGCATGGGGGGCTTCGATAGAGGAACGGGGGCGGATTGCGGCCCGCCGAAAGTGAGCCGTTCATTATCGCACAGGCCCGTGCGCGCCTTGGTGGACGCGCGCGGATCGGTTCAGCCTTACCCCGGCCTCAGCCTTCTGCCGGGTTGATCGCCATGTAGCGGGTACCGCCACCGCGCTGCACCAGCAGCATCACCGGCTTGCCGGTGCCTACGGCGCGCAACTGGGCATCCAATGCGGCCACGCTGCCCACATCGGTACGCCCCACCGCCAACACCACATCGCCAGCTTGCAAGCCGGCATTGCGTGCGGCATCGCCTTTCACTTGCGCCACCAGCACGCCCTCGCCTGCTTGCAGGCCCAGCCGGGCGCGCTGCTCGGGCAGCAAATCCTTGCCAAGGATGCCCAGCGCATTCCCGGCCGCATTGGCAGGGGCTTTGTCAGGCGCAGCATTGCGGCCGTTGCCGGCCTCGGCCACATTGTCATCCAGTGCATTCAAGGTCGCACTCAAACTGCGCGGCTTGCCGTCACGGATCACGTCCAAGGTCACTTTGGTGCCCGGTGCCATCGCGCCAATAATCGGCGGCAGGTCACTGGCGTCATACACTTGCTGACCGTTGACGCTGCGAATCACGTCCTGGCGCAGCACGCCGGCACGTTCGGCCGGGCTGCCCTGCTCGACACGCGCCACCAGCGCACCGCTTGCATCGGCCAAGCCAAGTGCCTTGGCCGTATCCCGATCCATCGGCTGAATCTGCACGCCCAACTGGCCACGCGTCACCTTGCCGGTGGCTTTGAGCTGCTTGACGGCATTCATCGCCACGTCGATCGGGATGGCGAAGCTGACGCCCATATAGCCGCCGGAATTGCTGAAGATTTGCGAATTGATCCCCACCACTTGCCCACGCGTATCCAGCAACGGGCCGCCGGAATTGCCCTTGTTGATCGCCACGTCGGTTTGAATGAACGGCACGTAGCGCTGGTCGGCACCAGGATTGGCGCGCCCCACGGCGCTGACAATCCCCGCCGTCACCGAGTGATCCAATCCGAACGGCGAACCAATGGCCACCACCCATTGACCCGGCTTGAGCAGCTTGGAATCCCCCACACGCATCACCGGTAGACCGGTGGCATTGATCTTGAGCAGGGCCACGTCGCTCTGCTCGTCGCTGCCCACCACCTTGGCGGTGAACTCGCGACGATCCGACAGCTTGATGCGCACGGTATCGGCGCCGTCGACCACATGATGGTTGGTCAGCACATAGCCATCGCTGGAGATGATGAACCCCGTTCCCAGCGAGGTGCCGCGCGGGCGCGCATTGGGTGCACCGGGCATGCCAGGCATCCCCGGCATCGGGGTCATGCCCGGACCAAAGAAACGGCGAAAGAATTCGGGAATTTGCGCATCGCCGGAGCCATCATCCTCATCGTCCTGCGGCATTTGCTGCTGCGCACGCCGCGCCTGCAGCTTGCTGCCAATCTCGGCCTGCACGCTGACCACGGCCGGGCCAACTTGCTCCACCAAACGCGTGAAATCCGGCAGATTGCCGACCAATTCCGGCGCAGGTGCGGCCGGCTGCGCGAGCTGCGGCATGCCCGCATTGGCGGGATTCTGGCCACTGCACGCCCCCACTCCGGCGACGGCCAAAGCGGCGACCAGCAACAGCGGACGCAGGCGAATGATCTGAGTTGCAGGCATAAACAAACACTCCTCGTTCACGGAGATCGTGGGGGAAAAATCACAACACATCTGCCGCAGACCACAGCGACCTTCAGCGCACTCAAGGCTGCGATTGCAGCTCTGCAGGCGCATGCGATTTCAGCTGCGCAGGCACATCGCTGGACAGCAGTTTGGGGGGCGTGGCAAACACCGGCGGTACAAACGGATTGGGCGCAAGCGCGGGCGAGGCATGCTCACCAAAGCCGACGGTCAAGCCGCTGGCGTTGTCGTATTGCGGCAGGATTTTGCGCGGCCACGGACGACTGGTGATTCCGGTTTGCGGCAGGGCGACCGGTGCTGCTTGCGCCAATTCCAATGCGGGCGCTGTCAGCGGAACCACACGCGCAACATTGCGCCGTACAGGCTTGGCCACCGCCACCGTGGCCGCAGCGGCCAAGACGGCCGGTGCCGGCGTCAATGCGGCAGGGATTTGTGGCGTTTCGGGTGCGTGCCTAGGCATGGGCGTGGGTGTGGGTGCGGGCGACGCGGGCACCTGCACGGCCACTTGTGCCCCGCTGGCCGTTGCCGGCGCTGCCGGCAATGGCGAACGCCCCATCAGCGCCACCACCGCCAGTGCCGCTGCAACCGCGGAACCTGCGCCCCACCGCAGCCAGCGCGGCGGGCGTTGTGTGCTGCGCTGCGCCTGCGACGACAGGTCTACACCGTGCAGGGAGGCTGCTACCCGCTGCGCAAAATCCACCGACAGGTGCTGCGTTGGCGCAATGCCGCGCATGGCATCGCCGGCAATACGCCAGCGCTCCCAGTTGGCGGCCAGCTCGGTGTCGTGTTGCAAGCGGCGCAACAGGAAGCGGGTCTGGTCTGCAGGCAAGGCGCCATCCATCAGCGCCGAGAGTTGCTCACGGCTGGACAGTTGGGTGAGGTCGATGCAGTGGCGGTCGGTTTCGGTCTTCATGAGGCTTTCGAACGCTTGGGCAATTCATCGTGATCCAGCAAGGGGCGCATGCGGGCATCGATGGCCTCGCGGGCGCGGAAGATGCGTGAACGCACCGTGCCAATGGGGCAGCCCATGCGTTCGGCAATGTCCTCGTAGCTCATCCCTTCCACTTCGCGCAGGGTGATCGCTTCGCGCAGATCCTGTGGCAAGGCTTCGACCGCAGCGACGACGGTTTGTTCCAGCTGCTGACGCATCAGTTCACGCTCGGGCGTATCGGTATCGCGCAGGCGCAAACCCGATTCAAACTGCTCGGCATCCTCCACATCAATATCTTCGCCGGGTGGGCGACGGTTATTGGCAGCCAAATGATTCTTCGCGGTATTCACTGCGATGGTGTGCAGCCACGTCGAAAACTGTGCATCGCCACGAAAATTCTTGATCGCGCGATAGGCGCGGATAAACGTGTCCTGCGCCACATCCTGCACTTCCGACCAATCGCGGATATAGCGTGAAATCACCGCCGCAATGCGGTGCTGGTATTTGCGCACCAACAGGTCGAACGCGGCGGTATCGCCCCGTTGCACCCTGGCGACCAGGTCATGATCCAGCGCTTGCGACACCCGATCCTCCGTCATTGCGCGCCGGCCTCGAAAATGAGCCCGGCAGAGTCCGAGCGTTGTGACAGCAGGATGCCGCGAAAGTTCCGCAGCCGCGTGTTGCCGCCGGGAGCGACCTGATGGCAATTAGGCAAGTATTCAAGTTTCACCGGGCTAGGATAGGCCTTTCGATTGAATGGATGGCATGCGCATGGCGATTTCCATGACCAACCCCACTGCCGACCGCTTTGCCGGGCTGCCGCTGCGCCACTGGAAACCCCAGCTGCGTGACGATGGCGTGCTGGTGTTGTACTTCGACCGCGCCGACGCGGCGGTCAATGCGTTCTCGCAGGATGCGCTGATCGAGCTGGGCGATGTGCTGGAGCGGATTGCGCTGGAACTGCCGAAAGCGCTGGTGATTGCCTCGGGTAAAACCAGCGGCTTTATTGCCGGTGCGGACCTGAAGGAATTTCAGGAATTTGACCGCAAGGGCACGGTGGACGATGCCATCCGTCGCGGGCAAACCATGTTCCAGCGGCTGGCGCAGTTGCGCTGCCCCACGGTGGCGGCGATTCACGGCTTTTGCATGGGCGGCGGCACCGAAATCGCGCTGGCTTGCCGCTACCGCGTGGCCAGCAGCGATGCCTCCACCCGCATTGGTTTGCCGGAAGTGCAACTGGGCATCTTTCCCGGCTGGGGCGGCAGCGCACGCCTGCCGCACTTGGTGGGCGCGCCCGCCGCGATGGACATGATGCTGACCGGCCGCGCCTTGTCGGCCAAGGCGGCGCTGGGGATTGGCTTGGTAGACAACGTCAGCGCGCCGGCCAACCTGATCGACACGGCGGCCACGCTGGCATTGAAAGGTCGCGTTCGTCCATTCAAACAGCGCCTGCTGGCGTGGTCCAGCAATACGTTGGCCGCGCGCAAACTGCTGGCGCCGCAGATGATCAAGCAGGTGGCACGCAAAGCGCCAAAGGCGTTTTATCCCGCGCCGTATGCGCTGATTGCAACGTGGCAGCGCAGCGCAGGCAAACCGATCCGCGTGCGCCTGGATGCCGAACGCAAGGCCGTGGTCACACTGGCCGGCAGCAGCACCGCCCGCAACCTGATTCGCATTTTCTTCCTGACCGAGCGCATGAAGGGCTTGGGCAAGGGCGATGCCAATATCCGCCATGTGCATGTGGTGGGCGCCGGGGTGATGGGTGGCGACATCGCCGCGTTTGCCGCATACAAAGGGTTCGATGTCACGCTGCAAGACCGCGAGCAACGCTTTATCGACGGCGCGCTGCAACGTGCGCAAGCCCTGTTCGACAAGAAAGTCAAAGACCCAACCAAGCGCCCGGAAGTCGCCGCGCGCCTGAAGTCCGATTTGAACGGCGACGGCGTGGCAGACGCCGATTTGGTGATCGAGGCCATCATCGAAAACCCGGATGCCAAACGCGAGTTGTATCAGGCGGTCGAACCGCGCATGAAGACCGGTGCGCTGCTGACCACCAATACCTCGTCGATCCCGCTGGACGAACTGCGCCCGCACATCGCGCGCCCGGCGCAGTTTGCCGGCCTGCACTACTTCAACCCGGTGGCGCAAATGCCGCTGGTGGAAATCATTCATCACGACGGCATGGATCCCGAGACCGAACGCCGCCTGGCGGCGTTCTGCAAGGCGCTGGGCAAGTTCCCGGTGCCGGTGGCGGGTACGCCCGGCTTCCTGGTCAATCGGGTGCTGTTCCCGTACATGCTGGAAGCCGCCACTGCCTATGCCGAAGGCATTCCGGGTGCGGCCATCGACAAGGCTGCGGTGAAATTCGGCATGCCGATGGGGCCGATCGAGCTGATCGACACCGTAGGTTTGGATGTGGCCGCTGGTGTCAGCAAGGAGCTGGCGCCCTTCCTTGGCCTGCAAATCCCGGCAGCACTGGCCACGGTGGACGCAGGCAAGCGCGGCAAGAAAGACGGCCAAGGCATCTACGCTTGGGAAAACGGCAAAGCCAAAAAACCCGAGCTGCCGGCTGGCTACGCTGCACCGGATGATTTGGAAGACCGCCTGATCCTGCCGCTGCTCAACGAAGCGGTAGCCTGCTTGCAGGCCGGCGTGGTCAGTGATGCCGACCTGCTGGATGCCGGGGTGATTTTCGGGACCGGTTTTGCGCCGTTCCGGGGCGGCCCGATTCAGCATATCCGCACGGTGGGTGCTGACGCGCTGCTGGCGCGGCTCATGGCATTGCAGGCCAAGTACGGCGAACGCTTCGCACCGCGCGCAGGTTGGGACAACGCCGTGCTGCGCGAACCCGTGGCTTGAAGGAAACGCGGGGTCAGAGTCGACTTTTGCGATGAACTCTCGAAGCACTTGGGAGGCAGGGTTGCGAAAGTCGACTCTGACCCCGCTTTTGTTTAGAACTCCGGCCCGGCCAGCCGCAGATTTGCGCGCAGATAGGCACGCAAGCGCGGCCCGGCCGGTTCCGGCGGCGGCCCACCGAGATGGCGTTGCAACAGGGTTTCCATCGCGAACAGATAGGCCTCGCGCGGGATCGGATCGACCGGCGCATGCCCACCACCCGGTTCCACCAACAAGCTGACCGGCTGCCCGAGCGTGCGCAAGCGCGCCACATAGTCAGTCACGTCACGAATTGCGACGGTGCGGTCGGCACTGCCGGCCATGATCAAGAGTGGACGCCGCATCCTTGCCACGTTCACCCGGGGCGACTGTGCATGCAGGCGCGCATAGGTTGCAGGATCACCGCCATCCAACGACAACGCGCGCAGCGTCTGCCGCAACGACCGGTCGGGCAGGTCGCCTTGCTCGCCGGACTCGACCAACCAGCGCATCGCCCAGCCCAAATCAGCGGGCGGTGAACCGGCCACGCCGACCTTGAACAGCTCCGGCTGGAAGGTCAGGCCCAGCAGCGTCGAATACCCGCCGAAGGAATGGCCGACGATGCCCACCCGCGCCTTGTCGCCGATGCCCTGCGCCAGCAGCCAGCGCACGCCTTCGACGATGTCCTGCTGCACGCGGCCGTTGCCGTAATCACCGTTCGAAGAAAACGTATACGCGCGTCCATGCCCGGTGGAGCCGCGGAAATTCGACTGGAATACCACGTAGCCGCGATTGGCGAGGAACTGCGCGGTGCCGTCGTAACCCGCGCGGAAGTGGTTGATCGGGCCGCCGTGCACTTGCGCGATGAGTGGTGCGTGCGCGGCGTCCACGCCCGGCGGCAGCAGCACGAAACCGTGCACGCGCAGCCCATCGGAGGCGACATAGGACACCGCGAGCTTGCGCGCGAGGTTCGATTCGGGCGGCGAGTTGGCGGTGATCCCGGGATCGTCGAGGATCCGTCGCAGGTCGCCGTTGCGCGGGTCGTAGAGGTACCAGCGCGGATCGCGCAGGTTCGCCGCACGTTCGCGCACCAGCCAATGCGCCGAAGGACCGCTGCCGGCTTGCAGGCCGATGTCGCGGCCGGGGAATTTCGCGGCGATGGCGGCCACCGTGGCCTGCGCATCGCCGATTCCGTACGTCGCGGCGACGGTGCTGCGGTAGCTCGCCGCCAGCGGCTGCAAGGTGCGTGGATCGATCACCACGTCATCGAGGTCGGCCTCGCCGCGCGGATCCTGGTGCAGGGTCTGCAACCTGTCGTTTGCGTCCAAGCGCAGCACGCGGCGAAAATTCCCATCGAATCCGTCGCCGGGATTGCCGGTCATCAGCAGGCTGCCATCGGCACGCGCCGCCAGCAGGTCCAGTCGCTGCATCGGCCGCAGGCGCAGCACTTCGCGCAGCGTTGCGTCGGTGTGCAGCCGATACAGCGCATCGTGGCCGCCCTCGAAACGTGTCAGCGCGACGACACGGCCTTGTGCATCCAGTGCGATGTCGTGGATCCAGCGCGTATCTTCGCGCAGTACGGTGCGCTTGCCATATGCGTCCATACGCACGATTCGCCATCGAACGGCAGGCCAGCGTTCGCCCTTGCCGGCGGCGACGCGTTCGCCCAGCAACACGGCGGCCGGCTGCGACAGATCGAGCTTGATCACCCGCCGCCGCTCACTGCCGCCCAGCGGCACGCGCACACCGCTGCGGCCGTCAATGCCGACAATGGTCAGCGCACGTGGCGCACGCAGGAACAACCAGCGGCCATCGCGCGACCACATGACTTGTTCAGCCTGAGTGCTGCCGACCAGCATGTGCGGGTTGCCGTCGCCGGTCGGCAACAGCCACAGCGCGCGCGAATCCTTCTGCTCGCGCAGATAGGCCACCGCATCGCCGGCTGGCGAAAGCTCGGCGGCCACCAGCGTGCGGTTTTCGAGGAAGGCCGCGCGCGGCAGGCGTGGTGCTAGCGGCAAGGCGCGCTGTGCGGTCTCTGCGGCGCGCAGGCTTTCGATGGCTTGCGCGTGCAAGGTGTGCGGCGCAAGCAGCAGGGCGCACAGCGCCAGCATGCCACACAGGGTTCGAAGTATTGTCATTGTCGTGTCCTCGTCCCTGCTGGCTCAGGCCGCGACCGGCTGCGCGCTCGGTGCAGCCATCGGCAAGGGTTCGCGACGCGGGTACAGCAACCACAGACTGACCAGCGCCGGCAGCCCGACCACGCCACACAGCACGACCCAGCCGATGCGGCCACGCATCGAAAGCTGCAACCTGCGAGATAGCCAGACCGCGCCCAGCAGCGACAGCAGGCAACACGCACCCGCCAGCCACAGCACCGACGCCGGCATCGGCTCGGGCTTGGCGCGCAGCGGATCCTGCGCCGCGAACAGATCCTGCGCACCCAGGCAGAGCGCGCGCAGCACCGGCGACAGCCAGCTGTTGCGGTTGGTGTAAACCGATGGCAGGTCGATCGACAACGCGCGGCGCGCAACGATCCGCACACGCCCCTTGCCGTCCACCCGCAGCACCTGCTGGAACGGATGCTGCAATTCACCGCTCCACACGCCCCAGGTGTAGGTGTAGGACACCAGGTAACCGTCCAGCAGTTCGATCACGTCCATCCGGCTGAGATTGCCGACCTGGCCTGGCATCGCCACCCGCAGCAGTGGTTGCAGCAGGTCGAGCCCGTTCATCGCCTCGCGGCCGGGATAGAAATAGGCGGCGCGGTTGCTGAGCACCAGGATGTTGTCGCCGGCCGGTTGCGGCGGGCTGGCCATCACTTCGCCCTGCGGCAGGCGAATGCGCTCGAACATGCGCTGCTGTTCGCTGTCGTACTGGTAGGCGGCGTCCGCGTTGTACAGGTAGGTGGCGCCGTAGGGCATGGTCGGCGCGGGGAATGCGGCCTGCTGCTCGCCCACGCCCATCTCGCCGATCCGGCGCTGGTCGCGCAGGCCGCGGGTGACGAAACGCGCACGGTCGTGGCTGTACACCAGCCACAGGTTGTTCTCGTCGTCGCCGAATTCCAGCGGCGACAGGTTGGTCATGCTGCCCTGCACCGGCAGGTTGCGCAGCGGATAGCGCGTGTAAACGTCGGACAATGCGATCTGTTCGCGCCACAGTGCGGCCTCGGGGTCGCGGCTGTTCTTGATGCCGAGCAGCAGCATGTCCTTGCCTTCGGCGCGATCGGCCTCGATGGTGCCGTCCATGGGCGGAACCGGCATGTTGAGCGGGTGCGTACCAGCGACCGTCCACGCCACTTCCACGCCGTAGCCAAGCATCCACACCAGGAAATACGCGCCCAGTTGCACCGGCAGCGCGATCACCAGCACCGCCGCGGGATTGCGCGATGGCGCGGCCGGGTCCGGCTTGAACGCGATCGCCAGCATCGCCGCGAGGAAGGCGATGACGACGAGTTGCAGGCCCAGCATCGCCACGCCCGAGGCCTGCGCATACATGAACAGGTTCGGCAGCAGGAATGCGGCGAACGAATAGCGGCGATTGCCGGCCATCGCGTACGCGCCGGCGAGGTAGCCAGACACCGCGATCAGCCATGCCGCAATCGGCAGCAGCCAGTGGCGCAGGTCGACCACGCGCGCAGTCATCGTGTCCTGGTACAGCGCAACCAGCGCGATCGGCAGCGCCACCGCGGCCAGCAGCAATATCATGCCGGCGCCGCTCAGCGCGCCGGCGATGCGCAGGCGGTGCAGCGGGCGATGCAGCAGGCTCAGCCACTGGTTCGGCTTGCGGTACGTGCCCATCTGGTACATGCCCAGCAGGGCACCGGCCACGGCATACACTGCGGCGAATACTTGGTAGACGAACAGCGGCTGCTGCGCCATGTCCACCATGCGACTGAGAAAGCCCAGCACGGCGAGATTGACGATGGCGGCGATGCCGGCCCACAGGCGGAAGCGCAGCAGCTCGCCCTTGAAAAGATCGTTCATGTCGGTGTCCTCAGGCCGTGGCCGGCGCGGCGTGGTGTTTGGCAAGGAATGCGTTGACCGCGCGGTCCAGGCTGACCGGCATCGACTGCGCATTGCGCGCGCCACAGGCACGCAGGAAATGTTCGAAGTCCGCGTCCTGATCCAGCACCAAAAAGTGCTGCAAGCCATCGATGCGCTGGGTTTCCAGCAAACCCGGCACCAAGCGCAGATCCGGCCCCTTGAACGGCAGGTCGGCCACCCAATGGCTGACCCGCGCGGTGAACGCCTCCGGGGCCGACATGTGCTTGAGCTGGCCGCGTTCGAGGATGATCAAATTGTCGGCAACGCGTTCGATCTCCTCCATCTGGTGCGAGCAATAGATCACCGTGCAGTCATCGGCAGCGTTGCTCTGCAACAGCGATTCGAGGAAGGCGCGCTTGGCGACCACGTCCAGCCCCAAGGTTGGCTCATCCAATACCAGCAATTCTGGGCCTTGCGCCAAGGCCAGCGCGAGGTTGAAGCCAGCGCGTTCGCCGCGCGAAAGCTGGCCGATCTTCTGCTCCGGCAGCACGTTGTAGTGCCCGATCACGCCATCGAAGGCCTGCTGGTTCCAGCGCCCGTACTGATGACGCTGCATCGCCATCACCTGCGCCACTCGCATCCAGTTCGGCAGGGTGTGCTCCTCGTTGACGAAGCCAATCCGGCTGCGATCTTGCGGGCTGAGTTGCTGGCTGTCCTTGCCGAGGATGCGGGACTGCCCCGAGGTCGGCGGCATGAAACCCAGCAGGATACGGAACAAGGTCGACTTGCCGGCGCCGTTGGCACCGACGATGGCGTGGATGCGACCACGCGGAATCGCGAGGTCGAGCTGGTCAAGCGCCAGCTTGCGGCCGTAACACTTGCTGAGCGCGTGGGTTTCGATGACAAAATCAGAATGGGTGAACATAGCAATTCCAATGCCGCCGGCGCGGCGACTTATGCGGATTTACGGGGAAGCAGCAATTGAAATTCGTGAGTGATCCGCGCCTGCACCTGCGCGGGCGCAAAGCCCAGCGGCACCACGTCATTGACCAGACGCCCCACGGCGTCATCCAGCCGGCGTTCGCGCTCGGCATCGGACAAGCGCTGACGTTTTGCCGCCACATACAAGCCCATGCCCTGGCGCGATTCCAGCCAGCCTTCGGTACTCAACTCGGCATAGGCCTTGGCCACCGTGTTGGGGTTGATCATCAGCTGCTGCGCCAACCCGCGCACGCTCGGCAATTGATCGCCGTGGTCAAGCTCACCCGTCGCAACTTTCATGCGCACGGCATCCACGATCTGGCGGCCGATCGGGCGCGGGTCGCCAGTCGCAATTTGGATCATCAAGGGCCGAGTTCGAACCATGTACGCGCTGTCCTGCCTGTACTAGTGGCAGCAGTACAGGGCAGCGTGTCCGCCAGCGTCCAGCCGAATGCGACGAAACCGCCACAGGCGCGACAAAGCCGCGCCAAGCGGGCGCGAATCAATCAGAAAATGGAATCAGCGTAAAGATTCCCGGCAAGCGCGCGGCAACAGGTGGAGCTGATCGACGCTTACATCGTCTGCGTCGGCTGATCGCCACCCAAGGTCCCAGCCAAGGTGGTTTCGATTTTGCTGCGCACCGCTTCGCCCTCGGCGGTGTCGGCAAACTGCACGCCAATCCCGGCGGGGCGGTTGCCCTGTGCACCAGCGGGAGTCACCCACACCACTTTGCCTGCCACCGGCAAACGTTCGGAAGAATCCGGCAGAGTCAGCAGCAGGAACACCTCATCTCCGATGAAGTAGCGCCGCGTGGTGGGCACGAAAATGCCGCCTTGCTTGACATAGGGAATATAGGCCCCGTACAGCGCAGCCTTGTCCTTGATTGCCAGCGACAAGATGCCTTGCCGCGCCCCACCTGTTGGATTACTCATCCTTCCCCCTGCTTGATTGCACCAAGCAAACTATCCGTACATCCATTTTCAATGATTGCCGTGTTCCACCACAACCGCCGTGCCGTAGCACAGCACCTCAGACAGGCCCGTCATGATTTCGGTGGCATCGTAGCGCACCGCGACGATGGCGTTTGCGCCCAACTGGCGGGCATGCATCACCATGTCGCGATAGGTTTCCTGGCGCGCTTGCTCGCATAGTTCGGTATAGATGGTGATGTTGCCGCCCAACAGCGATTGCAAACCACCGAAGAAATTGCCCACCACAGAGCGCGAACGCACCACGATGCCGCGTACCAAACCAAGGTTACGCACGATGCGGTAGTTGGGTAATTCCGATGCCGTGGTCACCATGCTGTCATCCAGCAGGATGCCGGAACGTGGTGCCGTAATCGTGGCAGCTGAATTGTAAGGATCGGTCATACGTTCTCCGCTTGAATCAATGCCACGGCAGCAGCGCGTCCAATACCGTCAAGTCGGCACGCACCGCGGTGCGCAGCAAATCACGGGCACGATTAGCCGCATCAAACCGCGCAGCCAGCCTGCGGGTTGCGGCAGGATCGGTCAAGCCTGCGGCCTCACGCAGGGCAAATTCAGCCAGATGGCGCAAGCGCTCGCCGGCATGGACATCAGCCACCCAGCGCTGTGCCGTTTGTACCGGCTCAATCTGCTTGTGCTGCAAGGCTTGCGCATCTTTGAAGACCTCACGGCGCAGAGCCAAGCCATCCCCCGCCACCCACGCATCGGCCAGCCCTGGGTGGCCGCGTGCCGCATCCAAGGCCTCGCTCGCCACCGCTTCGGCATGCCCGCGCTGGCGCAGCCAATGCAGCGCTTCTGGCTGCGGCGGCAGGCGCACATCCAGTCGCTGGCAACGGCTACGGATGGTGGCCGGCAAACGCGCAGGGTTGCAGGACAACAACCACAGATAGCGGCCCGGCTGCGGTTCTTCGAGTGACTTCAGTACCGCATTCCACGCGTGCCAGTTGACGGCATCGGCCGGCTCGATGATGACCACCTGCGCGCCACCCAGTTGCGCGGTGAGTCCCAACTTCTCGGTCAGTGCACGCACCTGTTCGATCACAATCTCGGCGCGCGGCTTGCCGGTTTTAGCGTTGATTTCATAACCCAGGAAATACAGATCCGGATGCGCGCTGCGGCCCCACGGATGCGCCGGGCTGCCATCCGGGCGCACTTCCAGTGTGTCCATTTGTGCGCGTGAAGCAAACAGCTGGCAGCTCTTGCACTGCCCGCACGCTTCACCATCCGTGCGCGGGGCAAGGCACAACACGCGCTGCGCCAAGTGTTCGGCCAACAGGCGCTTGCCGATTTTCTCAGGCCCGGTGATCAAGCTGGCATGGCCGAAATGGCCGGCGGTGATTGCATCTGCGGCCTGCGCATAGGCGCGCTGCTGCCACGGTGCGAGGGCTGGCAACGTGCTCATGCCAGCGCCTTGCGGTAGTCCGCCAACCGCATGCGTGCCGCTGCGGCCACGGCGGCCGCCTCGGGGCTGGCATCCAGCACGTGGACACGCTGTGGGTGCTGGGCGGCCCGTGTCAGAAAGCCGGCACGCACACGTTCAAAAAACTCGTCGCGTTCACGCTCGATGCGGTCGGGTGACGCACCGCCCAGCAAGTCACGTCCACGCGTGCGTTGCCGCGCATGCGCCACGTCCAGATCCAGCAGCAGGGTCAGCCCCGGTTCAATGCCTACCGCATGGCGCTCCAATTCGGCAATGAAATGCACATCCATGCCACGTGCTGCACCTTGGTAGGCATAACTGGAATCGGTGAAACGGTCGCAGATGACCCACGCCCCGCGCTGCAAAGCCGGCAGGATGATCTCCTGCACATGCTGGGCGCGTGCGGCGAACATCAGCAACAACTCCGCATGCGGTGCCACCGCTTCATCGCCGGCATCCAGCAGCAGACTGCGAATGCGCTCGGCCAGCGGCGTGCCCCCGGGTTCGCGGGTGCTGACCACATCGCAACCGTCGGCTTGCAAGGCATCACGCAGTGCCGCCAGCACGGTACTTTTACCGGCACCTTCGCCGCCTTCCAGTGTCACAAAATGCGGCTGCGTCAACCACCCGGTCATTGCTTTTCTGCCTGCCGCTGCACACGGTAGCGCGCCACGTAATCACGCACGGCAGCATTGTGTTCACTCAGCGAGGCACTGAATACGTGCCGCCCGCTGCCATCGCCGATCGCTACAAAATACAAGGCATTGCCGGGGGCAGGATGGGTGGCTGCGTGCAGCGCCGCCTTGCCCGGCATCGCAATCGGCGTGGGCGGAAGACCGTCGCGGGTATAGGTGTTGTAAGGCGTGTCGGTGGTCAAATCGACGCGACGGATATTGCCGGCATAACTTGATCCCATACCGTAGATCACGGTGGGGTCGGTTTGCAGGCGCATGCCGGTTTTCAAGCGGCGCACGAACACCCCGGCAATCTGTACACGCTCGCTGGCATTGCCGGTTTCTTTTTCGATGATGGATGCAAGGGTCAATGCCTGCTCCGGGCGGTCGAACGGCAAATCTTCGGCGCGCGTGCGCCATTCGGCGTCCAGGGTTTTTTCCATCCCTGCATAGGCGCGCTTGAGGATATCCAGATCGCTGTCGCCACGCGTCCACGCATAGGTTTCCGGCAGGAAGCGGCCTTCCGGATGTTGCCCGGCATGCCCCAGCGCCTGCATCAACGCGGCATCATCGAGTTCGGGCAAAGCTTGCTTCAGCACCGTGACTTTACGAAGTGCGGCGCGCAGATCGCGCATAGTCCAGCCCTCCACAATCGTGAAGCTGCGACGGATCACCTTGCCATCGCGCATCGCCGATAGCAGGCTGCGCGGGGTGGTGTCGGTGGCCAGCGCATATTCGCCCACCTGCAATTTCCCGGCTGCACCGGTTTGTCGCGCCAAGACTTGCCAGTACACGCCAGCGCCGATCTCGATGCGTTGCGCGCGCAATTTGTTCAGCACTTTGCCAAGGTTGTCGCCGCGTTCCACCACCACGCTCGCATCGGCGGCAATGCCGGGCAGCGGCGTATCGGCAAACCGCAAATAGCGCCAGCCGTAGCCCCCCAGTACAGCCGCCACGATCAACCCACAGCACAGCAACAAGGTGCGAAATTTCACGCCAACTCCACAGTGTTGGAATACATCGGATAGTCCTTCGCTAAGGCGGTTTGCAATGCTGCCACTGCCGGCTGCGCGCGCCAGCTGCGCGCACCCAATCGTGCCACTGGCAGGATACCGCGCACGGCGTTGCAAAGGGTCAGCGCGTCAGCTGCGGCAAGCGCGTCCATCGACAATTCAGCCACCTCCAGCATCCCCTGTTCCAACAACCAGCCACGCAACACGCCGGCCACACCGCAGTGCTCGATCGGCGGCGTCAACCAGCGCCCGTCGCAATACGCCAGCAAGTTGGCCGCCGTGGCACACACGGCGTTGCCGGCCATGTCCCGCATCAGGCCCTCATCGCAACCCGCACGTTGTGCTTCGGTTCGCGCCAGAACCTGTTCCAGGCGGTTGCAATGTTTGATCCCGGCCAACAAGGGCTGCGTGGCAAGACGGGTGTTGCACGCATGCAACTGCAACGCGGTTTGCTTGGGTGGCAACGGATGCAACGACAACACCCACACCGGCGGCGCATCCACCGATGGCGCATACCCGCGCCCACCATCGCCACGGGTCAGCAACAGCTTGATCACGCCGGCGTCCACACCGGCGCAGATTTCATGCAGGCGCGCTTCGATAAAGGCCCGCTCCGGCAAGGCGATACCCAGTCGCTGCGCACCTTCACCAAGGCGCGCAAGATGGCGCGGCCACAGCGGCAACCCACCATGGTCCACGCGCATGGTTTCAAACACACCATCGCCGTAATTGAG
>NZ_CALMPC010000128.1:0-14495 GCF_937872235.1 uncultured Thermomonas sp. | reverse complement strand
CATTCCACCGGCACCGGCGTCAGTTTCCTGGTCACCACCGCGCGCTTGGCATACAGCGCCGCGTCCACACCGGCGGGCAGCACGCTGGCCACGTCGATCCCGGTCAAGTGATTGGCGATGATGTGGCGGGTTTTCTCAAACCAGAAATTGCTGATCTGGCACAGCATTTCGCCCTTGCCCGGGATCGGGTCGGGCAGCACCACGTCGAACGCGGACAGGCGGTCGGTGGCGACCATCAGCAGGTGCCCATCGCCCAAGTCGAACACGTCGCGCACCTTGCCACGGTGGATCAGGTTGAGGCCGGGCAAGTCAGAGTGCAGCAGGGTGGTGGCCATGCGGGTGAACATTGGAGGGGGTTGCATAGTTTAATCCCGTGCGCTGCCGTGTGCCCTGTAAACTTGCGCAATGACACGACGTTGGTATGGCAAATTCTTTGGTTTGATCGCAGGCTGGCTGTTGCTCAGGCACCCCGCTGGCGGCCTGATTGGCCTGCTGATTGGGCATGCGTTTGATGCCGACTGGTTCAAATCCTCGCGTGCCAACCCGTACCGCGTGTTTGGCCTGGGCGAGGATGCCAGCATGGCCGAAATCGACCAGGCCTACCGCCGCTTGATCAGCCAATACCACCCCGACCGGTTGACCGGCGCCGCGCCGGAGTTGCAGCGTCAGGCCGAAGCCAAAGCGCGCGAAATCAACGCCGCCTACGACCGCATCCAGAAATTACGGAAACAATGACCATGCAAACGACTGTCATCGCCCCCTCCATCCTGTCCGCCAATTTCGCCAAACTGGGCGAAGAAGTGGATAACGTGTTGGCGGCCGGCGCTGACTGGGTGCATTTCGATGTAATGGACAACCATTACGTGCCCAACCTCACCATCGGCCCGCTGGTCTGCGCGGCGTTGCGCAAACATGGCGTGACCGCACCGATCGACGTGCACCTGATGGTGGAACCGGTGGATGGCCTGATTCCGATGTTCGCCGACGCCGGCGCATCACATATCAGCTTCCACCCCGAAGCCAGCAAGCACGTCCATCGCAGCGTGCAACTGATCAAATCCAAAGGCTGCCAAGCCGGCCTGGTGTTCAACCCCGCCAGCTCGCTGGATGTGCTGGACACCATGCTGGACGAAATCGACTACGTGCTGCTGATGTCGGTCAACCCCGGCTTTGGCGGCCAGTCTTTCATTCCCTCGGCGCTCAAACAATTACGCAAAGTCCGCGCCATGATCGACGCCAGCGGCAAACCCATCCGCCTGGAAATCGATGGCGGCGTGAAGCCCGACAACATCGCCGAAATCGCCAAGGCGGGTGCCGATACCTTTGTCGCCGGCAGCGCGATTTTCGGAAAACCCGATTACGCCGCCGTGATTGCGCAGATGAAGCAGGCAGTGGTTGCCGCGCGTTGAGCCCGGCGCGGCACGGGCAGCAAACTTGCTTGTCGTAAGAACTGCCGCTGGCGCAACCTGCGCCGGCGGCGGAATAGTGGGGCGTCCTGCCCGTCTTTCGTCCCTGCTATGGCCTTCCATGTTCCGCGCAATGGGTGACACTGGCATGACGGATTGCTGTTTGCGTGCAATGCCGCAACGCGGTTAGGCTAGGGCCATGAACCGGGCGATTCCTTCTTCTATGCATGGCTGGCGATGGTGGCGTGGCAATGCCGCTGCGATCGCCCCACTGCCTGTTTTGAAGGATGTTTTGCATGATCACGCACGCCCAGTTTCAACAGTACACCGCTGACGGTTTCACCCTTGTTCCCATCGTGCGCGAGGTCTTGTCGGACCTCGATACGCCGCTGTCTGTCTATCTAAAACTGGCCGATGGCCCGCATACCTATTTGTTTGAATCGGTGGAGGGCGGCGAGCGTTTTGGCCGCTATTCCATCATTGGCCTGCCGGCGCGCACGGTGTATGAGTTTCGTGGGCACACGCTGGCGGTGCGCGAGCATGGCGACGTGGTGGAAACCCGTGAGGTGGCCGACCCGCTGGCCGAAGTCGAACGTCTGCGCGCTGCGCACAAAGTGCCACAGTTGGATGGCTTGCCGGGCTTCAATGGCGGACTGGTGGGATGGTTTGGCTTCGAATGCATCGAGTACATCGAGCCGTGCCTGAAGGCCAACCCCAAGCCCGACGAATTGGGCACGCCCGACATCCTGCTGATGCGCAGCGATGAGTTGGCGGTGTTCGACAATCTGAAAGGCCGCCTGTATTTGATCGTGCACGCCGACCCGCGCGCGCCGCAGGCCTGGGCGCAGGCCAACCGGCGCCTGGACGCACTCAGTCATCGGCTGCGCCACGGTGGTGCGCCGTATCCGGAAACGCTGCGTCCGGCGGCCTTGGACGAGGCCGACTTTGTCAGCGGGTTCACCCGCGAAGGCTTCATCGATGCGGTGCAAAAGGCGCAGGATTACATTCGCGCTGGCGATGCCTTCCAAGTGGTGCTGTCGCAGCGCATGAGTGTGCCGTTTCAGGCGCGGCCGGTGGATGTGTATCGCGCGTTGCGCGCGCTGAACCCTTCGCCATACATGTATTTTCTGGATGTTGGCGAAACGCAGGTGGTGGGTTCTTCGCCGGAAATCTTGGTGCGCCAGCAACAGGGTAAAGTGACGGTGCGCCCGATTGCCGGCACCCGCCCGCGCGGCAAGACCGAGGCCGAAGATCAAGCGCTGGAAGCAGAATTGCTGGCCGACCCCAAAGAGCGCGCCGAGCACTTGATGTTGATTGACTTGGGCCGAAATGACACTGGCCGCGTCAGCACTGCTGGCAGCGTGGAAGTGGGCGAGCGCTTCGTGATTGAACGCTACAGTCACGTCATGCATATCGTCAGCGAAGTGACCGGTCGCTTGCAGCCTGGCTTGAGTTATGCCGATGTGTTGCGCGCCACTTTTCCGGCCGGCACCGTCAGTGGCGCACCCAAGATTCGTGCGCTGGAAATCATCCGTGAACTCGAACCGATCAAGCGCAATGTGTATGCCGGCGCGATTGGCTATATCGGCTGGCATGGCGATGCCGATACCGCCATTGCCATCCGTACCGCCGTGATCCAGGACGGCCGCCTGCATGTGCAGGCGGGGGCCGGCATCGTGTTTGATTCGGATCCGCAAAAAGAGTGGGAAGAAACCATGAACAAAGGCCGCGCATTGTTCCGCGCAGTGGCGCAGGCGGCCAAGGGTTTGTAACAGGCCATCAACAGGAGCGATGCATGAAGCGGCTATTGGCAGGGATGTTGTTATCGGGTTGCGTGTTGGTAGCGCAGGCGCAATCGATTGGTGGAGCACCGTTTATCGCCGTACATGGCAAGGCCAAGGCCGAGGTGGTGCCAGATGTGTTTCCGCTGGAAATCACCTTGAAAGACACCAGTTTGGATGCCGCCAAAACACAGGCATTGATTGAAGGGCATGCCGAACGCATCTTGGCCACAGTCAAACAAATGAAACTGCAGGACGCGGATGTGACGGTATCGAATATGAACGTGTCACCGGCATACCGCTATGATCGCGCGACTGAAAAGCAGGTGTTCCTCGGTAACGTCTATCAGCGTGTCGTCAAGCTGCGTTTTCATGCGCTGGCGGATTTGTCGAAGATGATCGGCAGCTTGCCCAGCAGCAAGGAAATACAGATTGATACTGGTGAATTTGAAACATCACATGCGGA
The DNA here is from genome assembly GCF_937872235.1 of uncultured Thermomonas sp. Classification (NCBI taxonomy): domain Bacteria; kingdom Pseudomonadati; phylum Pseudomonadota; class Gammaproteobacteria; order Lysobacterales; family Lysobacteraceae; genus Thermomonas; species uncultured Thermomonas sp. The sequence continues at coordinate 10,842 of NZ_CALMPC010000128.1, read as the reverse complement.
TGATGTGCGGCGCGCACTGATGACAAAAGCAGTGGAAGACGCCCGCCTGACCGGCGAAGTTATGGCCAAGGCCGTAGGGCGCAAACTGGGCAGCGTCCACAACGTCTCGAACCGTGGCTTCAACGTGCAATATGTCGAGGGCGGCAATGATGATCCGCCGGTTGTGCTGGCGTCACCCAAGACGCTCGATAGCGTGACGGTCACCGGCAGTGCGCTGATGTCGCCGGGTGCGGTCATGCGGCAGGGGCACATCGAACTTGCGCAAGATGTGTACGTGATCTACACCCTCACCGACTGACGCAACAGCGTCGATCCGCAGGTCAACCGGTCGCCCCGCATTTCTTACCAATTGTTCATGCACAAGCAAGCTCACGGAGAGTTGCGCAGGCGCAACCTGTCCCTGCGGTGGGGATGGCCCTCATCGAAATCACTCCAAGTCTGAGGAATTGACATGAACACCATTCGCAAGACGCTGCTCGCTGTTGCCCTGACCGCACTCACTGGCGCTGCCGTTGCCGCCGTGCCGGCTGCTCCGCAGGCCACCACTCCGGCCGCACCTGCTGCCAGCAGCGCGCCGGCCAAGGCTGCCCCGGCTGCCAAGCATCACAAGAAGCATCACCGCAAGCACCACAAGGCTGGCGCTTCCAAGGCCGCCGCTCCGGCAGAACCGGCAAAGAGCTGATCCATAGCGGCGGGTACTCCCCCGTAACGGTGGTGCACTGACAGGTACTGACAGTGCATCACCGTGCCGTCAGGTCGCTGCACATACCCCGCAGATGCAAGTCTGCGGGGTATGCTTTTGTTGAACGGGAGAAAACATGCGCATCTTGCTGGTAGAAGACGATACCCACACCGCTGCATTCATTGCCAAAGGCCTGCGCGAGGACGGGCATGCCGTGGATCACGCCAGTGATGGCAAGCAAGGCTTGTTTCTGGCCAGCACCGAGCCGTATGACGCACTGGTGCTCGATCGCATGTTGCCCGGGTTGGATGGCATAACCTTGTTGCGCACTCTGCGCGGTGCCGGCAATCCGTTGCCAATCCTGCTGTTGACCGCATTGGGTGATACCGATCATCGGGTGGAAGGGCTGCGCGCCGGTGCCGATGACTATCTGGTCAAGCCGTTTGCCTTCGCAGAACTCAGTGCGCGGCTGGATGGCATCATCAAGCGCAACCGAGGCAGCAGCGAGCGCGAAGCCACCCGCCTGCAGGCCGCAGGTCTGGAGCTGGATTTGCTCTCACGCGAGGCACGTCGGGAAGGCCGTCGCATCGAACTGCAACCACGTGAATTCCGCTTGCTGGAATACCTGCTGCGGCACGCCGGGCAAGTGGTGACCCGCACCATGTTGCTGGAGGCGGTATGGGACTATCACTTCGATCCGCAGACCAATGTCATTGATGTCCATATCAGCCGGTTGCGGCAAAAAATCGACCACGGCTTCGAAAAGCCCATCCTCCACACCGTACGGGGTGCCGGTTATCGGCTAGGTGAATGAAGCGCCTGTTGCCCTCCACCAGCGCCAGATTGGCGTTGATCGTGATGGGTTTTTTCCTTGCCGCTTTCGTGCTGGTTGGGGCGGTGGTGTATGTCGCGGTGTCCACGTTGTTGTTGCAAGACACCCGCGAGTTGGTGAAAAGCGATGCAGCCACTTTGCTGGACATCTATCACGAGGGCGGGCACGCAAGATTGCTGGGCGAATTGCAAGACCGCATCCACGATCCCGATGGTGACCCGGATGCGGTGTATGCCTTGGCCGATGCGCAAGGTGGCAGCCTGCTTGGGCGGTTGCCGGAGGGCCGCAAGCCGGGTCGGCGCGGGCAATGGGTAGAGTTCAATGAACTTTCCCCGGAGCCAGGCCAGACCCTGCGTGTGTTGGCGTATGTGCAAACCCTCAAGACGGGTGAGGTGTTGCTGACCGGGCAGCGTTTGCAAGGACAGGATCAATTGTTGCAGGTAATGCAACAGGCGGCGCTGTTGACGCTATTGATTGCAGCGGTTGTGGGTGGGTTGGTGGGCTGGCTGATCTCGCGTTGGGTTGGGCATCGCCTGCGAAACCTGGATGCCACTGCCACCCAGATTGGCGGTGGTGAAATGGGATTGCGGGTGCCGCTGGATCACAGCGGTGATGCTTTCGATCAAGTGGCGCAACGCTTCAATGCCATGCTCGATCGCATCGAAGAATTGCTCAGTGGTGTGCGCCATGCCACCGACCATATCGCCCATGACCTGCGCACGCCGTTGACGCGTCTGCGCAACCGGCTGGAAGACCTGCGCCAGCAGCAAACCGATCCCGGCGTGCAACTCAGGCTGGACAAGGCACTGGCCGAAACCGATCAGTTGTTGCAATCGTTTGGTGCGCTGTTGCGGCTGGCACGGATCGAAGCACAGCCGTTGGAAGGTGATGCTCCGCTGCAGGATTTGCGTGAACTGGCCGATGACGCGGTGGAGCTGTACGCGCCGATTGCCGCCGAACGCGGCATTCGCATCAGCACGCAGTTGCAGACGGTGACGGTACGGGGGGATCGCGATCAGTTATTCCAATTGCTGGTGAACCTGCTCGACAACGCCTTGAAATACGCGCCACCCGGCAGCGAGGTGACGCTGTCACTGGAGGCGCAGCCGGATGGTGCATGTCTGCAATTGGCCGACGCCGGCCCTGGCATCCCCGAACACGAGCGTGCGCGCGTGTTCGACCGCTTCCAGCGGCTGGAAGCCCATCGCGGTTCGCCCGGAGTCGGGCTTGGCTTGAGCCTGGTGCGCGCCATCGTGGCCCACCATGGCGGCCATATCGAGCTGCAAGACAATGCCCCCGGGCTACGGGTACGGGTGATGTTGCCATTCCCGTGAGTGTGGCAAGTCCGGTGCGTGCTTGCGTTATCCTGCACGGCCCCCCGCACCCTGCCCGATTGGGCGCAGACCGCCATGTTGCTGATGCTCGACAATTACGACAGTTTCACCTTCAACCTTGTGCAATATCTGCAGGAGTTGGGCGCCGAGGTGCGGGTAGAGCGCAATGATGCGTTGAACGTGGCGCAAATCGCGGCACTGGGGCCCGACAAGATCGTGATTTCGCCGGGGCCATGCACGCCCAATGAGGCGGGGGTATCGCTGGATGTGCTGCGCGAGCTTGGCCCGCAGATCCCCATCTTTGGCGTGTGCCTGGGCTATCAGGCGTTGGGCCAGGTGTATGGCGGGCAAGTGATTCGCGCCGGTCGCATCATGCACGGCAAAACTTCGCCCATCGTGCATCAGGGCAAGGGTGTGTTTGCCGGCTTGCCCAGCCCGTTCGAGGCCACCCGGTATCATTCCTTGGTAGTCGAGAAAACCAGCGTGCCCGACTGCCTGGAAGTGACGGCATGGACGGAAAACGACGATGGCACGGTGGAAGAATTGATGGGCCTGCGCCACCGCGAATTTCCGGTGGAAGGCGTGCAATTTCATCCCGAATCCATTCTGACCCAGCATGGGCATGCGATGTTGAAAAACTTCCTGGATCGCACAGCATGAGTATTACCGCGCAAGGCGCGTTGCAGCGTGTCATCGAACATCGTGAAATCTTTTTCGATGAGATGGTCGACCTGATGCGGCACATCATGCGCGGCGATGTGTCGCCGGTGATGACCGCCGCAATTTTGTCCGGCCTGCGCGTGAAGAAGGAAACTGTGGGTGAAATTGCCGCCGCGGCCACCGTGCTGCGCGAGTTTGCGCGCCCGGTGCAGGTGATGGATCGTCGTCACATGGTGGATATCGTCGGCACCGGCGGCGATGGGGCACATACCTTCAATATTTCCACCGCTTCGATGTTCGTGGCCGCCGCCGCCGGCGCAAAAGTGGCCAAGCACGGCAACCGCAGCGTGTCGTCCAAGTCCGGCAGCGCCGATGTGCTGGAGGCGTTGGGCGCGTGTATTGAATTGCAGCCAGAGCAAGTGGCTGCGTGCATTGAACGCTGCGGCATTGGCTTCATGTTCGCGCCGGTGCATCACCCCGCCATGAAAGCGGTGGCGCCGGTGCGCCGCGAAATGGGCGTGCGCACCATCTTCAATATTCTTGGCCCACTCACCAATCCGGCCAATGCGCCGGGCATCTTGATGGGCGTGTTCCACCCAGATTTGGTCGGTATCCAAGTGCGTGTTTTGCAAGAGCTGGGTGCCGAGCGTGCGCTGGTGGTGTGGGGCCGCGACAATATGGATGAACTCTCGCTGGGCGCGGGCACCCTGGTGGGTGAATTGCGCGATGGCGTGGTGCGCGAATACGAGCTGCATCCGGAGGATTTTGGCATCGCGATGGCGCATAGCCGCAACCTGAAAGTGGCCGATGCGCAAGAATCGAAGACGCTGCTCATGCGGGCGCTGGACAATCAGGACGGCTTGCCGCGCGAGATCGTGGCCTACAACGCCGGTGCCGCGCTGTATGCCGCCGGCGTGGCCGAGGATATTGCCGATGGCATTGCGCGTGCACGCAAGGCGATTGCCAGTGGTGACGCACGGGCCAAACTCGACCACTACATCACCTTGACGCAGGAGCTTGCAGCGCAGGCATGAGCACTATTCTCGACACCATCCTGGCCCGCAAACGGGACGAAGTGGCGGCACGCCGCCAGCAGGTTTCGCAGTTCGAACTCAAAGCCCGCGCCGCCTCCGCGCCGCCTGTGCGCGGCTTTGCCGATGCCATTGCCGGCAAGATTGCCGCCGGCTTGCCGGCAGTGATTGCCGAAGTGAAGAAAGCCAGCCCATCGAAAGGCGTGATTCGCGCTGAATTTGATCCGGCAGCCATTGCACGCAGCTACCAGGTCGGCGGCGCAGCGTGTTTGTCGGTGTTGACCGACGTGGATTTTTTCCAGGGCAGCGATGCTTTTTTGCAGCAAGCGCGTGCAGCTTGCACGCTGCCGGTGCTGCGCAAGGATTTCATCGTGGATGCTTATCAAGTGTACGAAGCGCGGGTACTGGGTGCCGATTGCGTGCTGCTGATCGCCGCCGCACTGGATGATGTGCAGTTATCCGAATATGCCTTCATTGCCGACGCGCTGGGCATGGATGTGCTGGTGGAAGTGCATGATCTGGATGAGTTGGAGCGCGCATTGCCGGTGCCGGCGCGGCTGCTGGGGATCAATAATCGCAATCTGAAAACCTTCGAAGTAGCATTGCAAACCACCTTGGACTTGCAACACGCGGTACCTGCCGACCGCGTGCTGGTGACCGAAAGCGGCATTCTTGCGCCAGCCGATGTGGCCCGGATGCGCAATGCCGATGTGCATGCGTTCCTGGTGGGCGAAGCCTTCATGCGCCAACCTGACCCCGGTGCAGCCCTGCGCGAGTTGTTTGCATGAGCCAGCCGCAGTCAACGCCAGCGGGCAATGCGCCGCTGGTGGTGTTTGATTTTGATCACACCTTGTACAACGGCGATTCCGGCAGTCACCTGTATTGGTGGTTGATTTGTCGCAAATGGTGGCGCGTGCTGCTGGCGTTGCTGCTGGCCCCCATCGCGGGGCCATTGGTGGCCTTTCTGTCCACCCGCCGCGCCGGTATTTCGATGTTCACCTGGGCCGGCACGGTGGGGTTGAATGGCCCGCGTGACGTGGAGTTGCTGACCGCATGCTATGTCGCGCTGCATGCCGCAGCGATCAAGCAACGGCTACTGCCAATCGGTTTGGCGGTGTTTCGTCGGCATCGTGAGGCCGGCGATTGCGTGGTGTTGGCCACCGGCGCACCGCCCGCATTGGCGCGTGCGATTTTGACGCTGGCGGGGCAAGGTGACGTGCCGGTCATTGGCACGGTGCTCGGCCCCGGCCATGGCGGCATGGTGGTGCAGCAGCACTGCCACTACGCGATGAAGATGACGATGCTGCGCGCTGCCGGTTATACGCGACAGGTCGCTGCCGCGTATAGCGACAGCAGTGCTGATCTACCGCTGTTGCAGGCGGCGCAGCAGCCCGTGGTGGTCAACCCCAAGGCGGGCCGGGTGGTGATGTTTCGGCGCGTGTTGCCAGCCGGAACGCCAATTCTCAACTGGGGCTGCCCGGGCCGTGCCGGTGACCTGATGGGCGTGGCGTAAGCCGCGAACCAGGCGCCTTGAAATGCATTCGTGGCTTACGCTGTCCCTGCAGGAGACCGGGCCATGGGGTGCGCTCAGGCCGAACCCAGCGGCTTTACAAAGCGCACCGAGCTGCCGCTGTAGCCACACGCCTGATAGAACGCATGCGCCTCGATCCGCTGTGCGCCGGAGGTCAATTCAATGCGGGCCGCGCCGCCAGCACGTGCGCGGCGTTCGGCTTCTTTCAGCAGATGCCGGCCAATGCCCATGCCTTGTGCGTTGGGTGTGACCACCAGGGCCGTGACGCGGCAGGTGGTGGTGCCCAGCGGCAGGTAATACATGAAATCCAGCGCCATCAATCCGCAGACCGCGCCCTCGCGGCGCGCCAACACCAGTGCCTGACGGTCATTGGCCAGAATCATGCTGATCCGTTCGGCAGCATCGGCAAGCTCGCAGGGGTAGCCCAGCTCGGCCAGCAGTTGCGCCACATCATCGGCATCGGCAGGCACGGCATTGCGTAGATCCACGTCTTGCAAATACCGGTTCGGTGAAAACGCATGTCCCATCCGTGCGAACTCCTCTTGCAACTACCGGAAATGGCTAGCGGGTGCCGTATACCACCACGGTTTTGCCGCGTGCATGCAGCTTGCCATCGGCCTGCAGCTTTTTCAGTACACGCCCGGCCATCTCGCGTGAGCAGCCCACCAGCCGTGCCAACTCCTGACGCGATACCCGCAACTGGGTGCCCATCGGGTGGGTCATTGCTTCGGGCTCGCGGGCCAGATCGAACAGGGTGCGATAGATCCGGTCGGAGACATCCAGGAACGCCAGTCGGCCCGCCTTGCGGCTGGTATCCAGTAGCCGTTGGCTGATTTGCGCGCCGATCGAGAACAGCAGGCGGGTAGCGTCATTGGCCTGTGTCTGCAACAGCGCCTGCAGGCGCTCGTAGCTGATTTCGGCCAGTTCGCAGGCGGTGCGGGTACGCAAAGCCACGCCACGCTGATGGGTTTCCACAAACAAGCCCATTTCACCGATGAACTCGCCGGCACCGATATAGCCCAGTACCAATTCGCGGTCATCGCTCTCCCGGGCAATGATGCTGACCGATCCTGAAATGATGTAGTACAGCGTATTGGCCGGATCACCGGGATTGAAGATATCGGAGCGCGAGGGATATTTGCGCCGATGGCACTGCGCAACGAAGCGTTCGATGGTGGCGGCATCGGCCCCCATCGGATTGACGGTGCGAAGCAGGGCGGTTTTGGGGAAGGTGCTGGTCATTTGTTAGCTACCGGTGAATGGCCGAAGCTTAGGCGGAACCGTGACCGAGAGCAAACTTGCGCGCGCGCTGGCGGTCGGTTTGCCGCATAATTCCCGCCTTGTCTTGTCCTGCTGGATCCAATGCCGTGGTCAAACCGCTGCCGCGCCTGAAGCTGCAAGGCTTCAACAACCTCACCAAGTCACTCAGCTTCAACATCTATGACGTGTGCTATGCCACGTCGGAAGATGAGCGTCGGCGCTATATCGAATACATCGATGAAGAGTACAACGCCGACCGTCTGACCCAGATCCTGACGGATGTAGCGGAAATCATCGGTGCCAACATCCTCAACATCGCGCGCCAGGACTACGACCCGCAGGGCGCCTCGGTGACGATCCTGATTTCCGAAGAACCGGTGATCGACAAGGCCGACGCCAAGGGCGTGATTTCCGATGCGGTGGTGGCGCATCTGGACAAGTCGCACATCACCGTGCATACCTATCCGGAAACCCACCCGGACAATGGTATTGCGACATTCCGCGCCGATATCGATGTCTCGACTTGCGGCGTGATTTCGCCGCTGAAGGCGTTGAATTACCTGATCGAAAGTTTCGAATCCGACATCGTGGTGGCCGATTACCGCGTGCGTGGCTTCACCCGCGACGTGAAGGGCAAGAAGCATTTCATCGACCACAAGATCAATTCGATCCAGGACTATCTGGCCAAGAACGTGAAGTCACGTTACGAAATGATCGACGTCAACATGTATCAGGAAAACCTGTTCCACACCAAGATGCACTTGAAGGATTTCGATCTCGACCAGTATCTGTTCGAGGAAAAAGCACGCAACCTGTCGTTCAAGGATCGGCTGAAAGTGGAAGCGCGGCTCAAGCGCGAGATCGAAGAGCTCTACCACGGCCGCAATCTGGTGGATTGATCGGCTGTGGCTGCGGTAATGCAACAACAACGCCGGCGCAAGCCGGCGTTTTGCTGAGGGGCTACCGTTGCCAGTCCCATCACATGGGCTGCCCGTAGAATGGGACACACTTCATAGCTGGCCGCGCGGCCAAGGATGCGCCATGGCCGCCAATGCCACGATTTTCAAAGCCGAGCTACAGGTCACTGATCTGGATCGCCACTACTACGCCAGTCATGCACTGACACTGGCCCAGCATCCTTCCGAAACCGAGACCCGCCTGCTGGTGCGCTTGCTGGCGTTTGCGCTGCATGCCGACGCGCGCTTGGAGTTTGGGCGTGGTCTGAGCGACGAGGATGAGCCGGCACTGTGGCGGCGTGATTACACCGGCAGCATCGAACAATGGATCGAATTGGGGCAGCCGGACGAAAGCCGTTTGCGCAAGGCCAGCGGACGCGCCGCGCAAGTCATTGTAGTGGGGTATGGCAGGCAGGCCGCAGAGGCTTGGTGGAAGCGCAATGCACAAGCGCTCGGCCGCCTGCGCAACTTGACGGTGATCGAGTTGGACGATGCAGATGTCGCGCAAGCGACGGCATTGCTCGGCCGCGGGATGCGGGTCACCGCGATGATTCAGGACGGCGAATTGCAATTGATGGATGCCGACCGCAGCGTGTCGTTGCGGCCGCGCCTGCGCATGCAAGACGGTGCGCTGGCACCAGACTGACGGCGGCTTAGCCCCGATACGCCACGGTTTTCATCACGTGGGATGCGCCGGCCATCAGCATGGCCACCGGGCGCGGCAACAGGCGTGCCCCGGCAGCCATCGCGTTGTCGGCATGGCGCACTTCGTCGTCTTTCATCACCGACAAAATGGCGCGGCTACGCGCATCGGTGAGTGGCAGGCTGTGCAAGTGTTCCTGCAGATGCGCTTCCACCTGACGCTCGGTTTCCACCACAAAGCCCAGATTCCAGCCATCACCACGCAGGCCGGCGGCCGCACCAATGGCAAAGCTGCCGGCATACCACAACGGGTTGAACACGCTGGGGCGGCTGCCCAGCTCATGCAAACGATCGGCGCACCACGCAAGGTGGTCGGTTTCTTCTTGCGCCGCGTGCAGCAAGTGCGCGCGGGTGGCGGGGTCGCGTGCGACTGCCGCCTGGCCGATGTAGAGCGCCTGCGCGCACACTTCGCCGACATGATTGATTCGCATCAGGCCGGCGGCGTGCTGGCGCTCGTGGGTATCCAGCGCCGCCTCCGGCGTGTCCAGCCCGGGGTTAAGGCGCTGCGCACGCGGGGACCCCAGTAGGGTGATCAGTGCGTTCTGGGTGGAATCCAGCAGGCGATCCAGCGGGCTCAAATGGCGGACGGTTGTCATGCCCGCATTTTAGAATGGATGCGGGGAGGGCGGCGTGCGCAATGCGTGCAGGGGCATTGGGACATGCTTTGGAAAGGGGGCTGGCTTGCGCCGCCCCGCAAAACCCGCTATGATTCCGCTCCTTTCGTGCCCGGATTGCATCTGCCGGCCGCAAAAGTCAAACGCGAGGTGACGTTCCAAGCATTGGAACCAGCCCGACCAGGTACCCCTAGAAGAGTTCCCCATGAAGACTTTCATTGCCAAGAACGAGACCGTCCAGCGCGACTGGTACGTCGTTGATGCCGAGGGCAAGACCCTTGGTCGTCTGGCCGCAGCACTGGCCTATCGCCTGCGCGGCAAGCACAAGCCCGTATTTACCCCGCACGTCGACACCGGCGACTATCTGGTCGTGATCAATGCCGACAAGATCGTGGTGACCGGCAAGAAGCTGCAAGACAAGATGTATTACCGCTTCACCGGCTACGTCGGCAACCTGAAGTCGGAAAATCTGGCGCAGGCGCTGGAGCGTCACCCGGAGCGCGTGATCGAAATCGCCGTCAAGGGCATGCTGCCGAAGGGCCCGCTGGGCCGCGACATGTACCGCAAGCTCAAGGTTTACGCCGGTAGCGAACATCCGCACGCTGCCCAGCAGCCGCAAGTCCTGGACCTCTAAATCATGGCTATCACTCAGAATTACGGCACCGGCCGCCGCAAGTCCTCCACTGCCCGCGTGTTCCTGCGCAAGGGCAGCGGCAACATCACCATCAATGATCGTCCGATCGACGAGTTCTTCGGTCGCGAGACCGCACGCATGATCGTGCGTCAGCCGCTGGAGCTGACCAAGAACACCGAGACCTTCGACATTCTGGTGACCACCACCGGCGGTGGTACCACGGGTCAAGCTGGCGCCATTCGCCTGGGCATCGCCCGCGCACTGGTGGAATACGACGAAACCTTGAAGTCCGAACTGCGCAAGGCTGGTTTCATGACCCGCGACGCGCGTGAAGTCGAGCGCAAGAAGGTCGGTCTGCACAAGGCACGTCGCGCCACCCAGTTCTCCAAGCGCTAATCCGAGTCGCCCTCCGGCATTGTCGTGGCAGCTTGCCTGTACTGTCAGTACAGGCGGCGCGACCACTCCCAGCCAGAGGCCGATCGGCCAAGCGCTTCACCCGAAGGTATTCGGGCGAAGTACAATCAGTTCCATAGCCCCGTCGCCAAGCGGTAAGGCACCTGACTCTGACTCAGGCATTCGGTGGTTCGAATCCATCCGGGGCTGCCA
>NZ_CALMPC010000127.1:0-11726 GCF_937872235.1 uncultured Thermomonas sp. | reverse complement strand
ATACCAGCGCATCGGTGATGGGGAGTACTACGCGCAGGAATTGTTCCAAGAGAAGGAGCTGCGGGGTTACATCGACAACATGCTGATGAACACCGAAAAAGCCGTGTACGAACACGTGGTCTACGACTCGGATGTAGAGCGCAATTTCGCCAGCGAGCTGGAGCGGAACGAAGCGATCAAGGTCTATGCCAAGCTGCCGGGCTGGTTCAAAATCCCGACCCCTCTGGATAACTACAACCCGGACTGGGCGGTGCTGCTGGTTGGTAACGATGGACAGGAGCGCTTGTATTTTGTGGTTGAAACCAAGGGCAGTCTGTTCAGCGATGCACTACGGCCAATCGAGGAAGGCAAGATCAAGTGCGGCAAGGCGCACTTCCTGTCGCTGGCTGTTGGCGAATCGCGTGCGGAGTACGTCGTCGAGCGGTCGGTGGAGGGATTGCTGTCGCGGCTTTAGGTAATCAGTTCGAGTTCTGAGCCCCGGTTCGGGGTAGAACCCTCCAATTAAATCAACTGGATATCGCGATCATGAAAATCGCCAGCTGGAACGTCAACTCCCTTAACGTGCGGCTGCCGCAATTGCAGCAGTGGTTGGCCGACTTCGCACCGGATGTGGTGGGCTTGCAGGAAACCAAGCTGGAGGATCATCGGTTTCCGGAAGATGCGCTGCTGGAGGCGGGCTATCGCAGCGTGTTTCATGGCCAGAAGACCTATAACGGTGTGGCCCTGCTGGCGCGGCACCCCATCGCCGCGGTGCAATCGGGCATCCCGGATTTCGCAGACCCGCAGGCACGCGCGATTGCGGCCACCGTGAACGGTGTGCGCATCGTCAATCTGTATGTGGTCAACGGGCAAGACCTTGGCACCGACAAATACGATTACAAACTGCGCTGGCTGGATGCGGTGCATGGCTGGCTGGCGGAGGAACTCAAGGCGCATCCCCATCTGGTGGTGCTGGGCGATTTCAATATTGCGCCGGATGACCGCGACGTGCCCGATGCCGCGGTATGGAATGACGACCACATCCTCACGTCCAGCGCCGAGCGCAGCGCCTATCAACGGCTGCTGGCGCTGGGCCTGCACGATGGCTTGCGGCTCAAGCACGACGACGCGGCACTGTTCAGCTGGTGGGATTACCGGCAAGCGGCATTCCGCCGCAATCTGGGGCTGCGGATTGATTTGACCCTGGTCTCGGATGCACTCAAGGCACAGGTGCAGGCAGTGGGCATCGATAAAACACCGCGCAGCTGGGAGCGCCCCAGTGACCACGCCCCGGCGTGGGTAGAGCTGCGCGGCCAGGCGCAGCTTCTACAATAGGCCGATGCACGACACCCTGCGCCCCGCATTAGAGACAGGCCTGACCCAACTGGGGTTGCCGACCGCACTGGCCACGCCGTTGCTGGACTATCTGGCGCTGCTGGCGCGCTGGAATGCCACTTACAACCTCACCGCGATCCGCGACCCGCACGAGATGCTGGTCAAGCATGTGCTGGACTCGTTGGCGATGCAGCCGTTTGTGGGTGCGCTGCACAGCTTGGCCGATCTGGGTACCGGCCCCGGCCTGCCCGGCATCCCGCTGGCGATTGCCACCCCCGGCCTGCACGTCACCTTGGTGGAGAGCAACGGCAAGAAAGCGCGCTTTTTGCGCGAAGCGGTACGCCAACTCAAGCTGGGCAATGTCAGCGTGGCCGAATCCCGCATCGAGGCGTTCCAGCCTGGCACCCCCTTTGATGCCATCACCGCACGTGCGCTGGCCACCTTGCCGCTGATCTTGCAGCTGGGCGGGCACCTGCCGGGGCCGGCCGGGCATCTATTGGCGATGAAGGGTGCGCTGCCACAGGACGAGATCGACGCCCTGCCGGCGGGCTGGCAGGTGGCCGGCATCCATACGTTGCAAGTCCCCGGCTTGGCGGCAGAACGGCATCTTGTGGACATCGTGCGGACGCAGGCATAGGGCATAATCCCCTGTCCTGCCTGCGCGCCGCGCAGGCCCAGCCGCAGGAAACACACGCCGCATGGCCCGCATCATTGCTATTGCCAACCAGAAAGGCGGGGTTGGCAAGACCACCACCGCCGTCAATCTGGCCGCCGCCTTAGCGCGTACCCCCAAGCGCGTGCTGCTGGTGGATCTGGATCCGCAGGGCAATGCCACCATGGGCAGCGGCATCAACAAACGCGAGCTGGACACTGCAATTACCGATGTCTTGCTGGGCGATAACAGCGCGCAGGACGCACTGCTGCGCTGCGAAGACGGCTACGACCTGCTGCCCGGCAATATTGATTTGACCGCCGCCGAAATCCAGTTGATGGATGCCGAGAATCGCAATGGCCGGCTCAAACAGGCGCTGGCTCCTTTGCGCGATGGCTATGACTTCATCCTGATCGATTGCCCGCCGTCGCTGTCGCTGCTCACGCTGAATGCGCTGAACGCCGCCGATTCGGTGTTGGTGCCGATGCAGTGCGAGTACTACGCGCTGGAAGGACTGTCGGCATTGATCGACACCATCGACGCGCTCAAGGACAGGCTCAACCCCCAGCTTGAAATCGAAGGCGTGCTGCGCACCATGTTCGACGTGCGCAACAATCTGGCCAATGGCGTGTCTGCGGAGCTGATCCAGCATTTTGGTGACCGCGTGTTCCGCACGATCATTCCGCGCAATGTGCGTTTGGCCGAAGCACCCAGCCACGGCCAGAGCATCATCGGCTACGACAAAGCCAGCCGCGGCGGCGTGGCCTATCTGGGCTTGGCAGGAGAAGTCTTGCGTCGCCAGCGCGAACGCAATCAGGCGCAGGCAAAGGAGAACACAGCGTGAGCGAGGCAAGCAAAAGCAGCGGCAAGAAGCGGGGACTGGGGCGCGGCCTGGAAGCGTTGCTGGGACCCAAGGCTGCGGCCTCGGCACCGGTGTTGGAAGCGCAACCTGGCGAAGCGCTGCGCAGCTTGCCGGTGGACGCCATGGTGCCCGGCAAATATCAGCCGCGCCGCACCATGGACGACGCCAAGCTGGATGATTTGGCGGCCTCCATCAAAGCACAGGGTGTGATCCAGCCGATCGTGGTGCGTGAACGCCTAGGCGCCGATGGCAAGGGTGGCCGCACCTACGAAATCATCGCCGGCGAGCGCCGCTGGCGCGCCTCGCAGCGCGCCGGGCTGTCCAACGTGCCGGTGGTCATTCGCGCAGTCGATGACCGCACCGTGGTGGCGATGGCGCTGATCGAAAACATTCAGCGCGAAGACCTGAACCCGCTGGAAGAAGCGCAAGCGCTGCAACGCCTGATCGACGAATTTGACCTCACCCACGCCGCTGCCGCCGAGGCGGTGGGGCGCTCGCGGGCGGCGGTGTCCAACTTGCTGCGCCTGCTGGAATTGCCGGAACCGGTGCGCGCCTTGGTACAAAGCAGCGCGATTGAAATGGGCCATGCCCGCGCCTTGTTGCCGCTGGCCGAGCCGATGGCGATTGCCTTGGCCAAACAGGCCGCCGAGGAGGGCTGGTCGGTGCGCGAAGTCGAGCGCCGCGTGCAACTGATCGCAGCCGGCAAAGTGGTCACCGAAGCCAAGAAACCGGCCCCCAAGGCCAAGCCCAAACAAGCCGACATCGCCAGTTTGGAACGCGAACTATCCGACACCTTGGGCAGCAAGGTCAGCGTACTCAACGGGCGCGGCAACAAAGGCAAGCTGATCATCCATTACGCCAATCTGGATGCGCTGGACGGCGTGCTGGAACGGCTGCGCAACCGTACGTGAGTCACCCCGCATGAGCGCACATCCACAACTGTCGGTGGTTGTCCCCGTGCATAACGAGGAAGACAACGTCGCGCCGTTGGTCGCGGAAATTCTCGCTGCACTCCGCGGCCGTATCGATTTTGAAATCGTGTATGTCGATGACACCTCGCGCGATGCCACCTTGCAACGCCTGCGCCAATTGCAGGCCAGTACGCCCGAGCTGCGCGTCATTCGCCACCTCGCCAATGCCGGGCAAAGCACCGCCGTACGCAATGGTGTCAAGGCGGCGCGCGCGCCGTGGATTGCGACCCTGGATGGCGATGGCCAAAACGATCCCGCCGATATTCCACACCTTCTGGACAAGCGCGCCAGCGCCGTTGCCGATGTGAAATTGTTTGCCGGCTGGCGGGTCAACCGGCAGGATTCCGGCAGCAAGCGCTGGGCCAGCAAATGGGCGAATGCGATTCGCAGCCGCATGCTGCACGATGCCACCCCGGACACCGGCTGCGGGATCAAATTGTTCGAACGTGAGGCATTCCTGGATTTGCCGTATTTCGACCACATGCACCGCTACCTGCCGGCCCTGATGCAGCGCGCCGGTTGGCAAACCGTCAGCGTGCCGGTCAATCATCGCCATCGCACCGCTGGGGTGTCCAAGTACAACAATCTGGGCCGTGCACTGGCAGGTATCCGTGACCTGCGCGGGGTGGCGTGGTTGATTGTGCGCAGCCGGCGCACCGCCGTTGAGGAAGTGACGCCGTGATGTTGCCGCCGGTGGGCTTCATGGATACGCCGGTGGCCGCGCTGGCGTGGACCGGCATTCACATGAGCCCGTGGAAATTGATCGGGTTGATCGGCGCACTGATGTTTGGTGGCCGCTGGTTGGTGCAGTTCATCGCCAGCCGCCGGCACGGCAAGCCGGTGATCCCGCGTTTGTTCTGGTACATGAGCATTGTCGGCAGCCTGATGACGCTGAGCTATTTCATCTTCGGCAAGAATGACGCCGTGGGTATTTTGCAAAACCTGTTCCCCAGCTTCACCGCCTGCTACAGCCTGTATCTGGATATTCGCCACCGCGGCTGGAAGCGCGACCGCGCCGGGCATTGAGCAGGGCAAGAGGGGTATCGCCACACGCAACCCATCTTGCATTGTTGTCCCCTCCTGACTGGATTGCATCCGTGAAACGACTGCTGCTTGCCCTCTGTCTGCTGCCTGCGTTTGCCGTTGCCCAAACTGCCGCGCCAGCTGTGCAGCCCACCGTCGCAGACAAAGCCTTCCAGTCGATCTACCAAACCGAATGGACATGGCGCACGCAGCAGTCCTCTGGTGGTGATGAGGATGGCGATCCCAACGCCGCCGCACGCAACCGCAGCCTGCCCGATGTCAGTCCGCAAGCACAGGCCAACAAGCTGGCTTATCTGGAGGGTGTGCTCAAGCAACTGGATGGCGTGAATGTACGGGCGCTTTCGGCGGGCGAGCAATTGAACTACGCGATCTATCGCCCGCAGATCGAGCACACGGCGGCGGCGCTGCGCTTTCGTGATTATGAAATGCCGTTCAATTCGGATAGCTCGTTCTGGTCGAATCTGGATTTCATGGCCCGCGCCGAGCTGCGCGATGCCGCCGCCTACCACGCCTATGCCGCACGCCTGCGTGATGTGCCGCGCTACTTCGACCAGCAGATCGCCAACATGCGCGCCGGCCTTGCCCGTGGGTTTTCGGTGCCGCGCGCGGTGCTGGACGGACGCGACGATTCCATCGCGATGACGGCGCACCTGAAAGACCCCGAAGCGGCTTCGCTGTGGGCACCCTACACACGAATGCCCTCCACCATTCCGGCCGAGCAACAAGCGGCACTACGCGCAGAAGGCCGCGCCGCCATCGCGGATGCGGTGATTCCCGCATTTTCCAAACTGCTCACCTTCTTCCGCCAGGACTACATGCCCAAGGCGCGCATCACGCTGGCCGCCGAAGCCATGCCCAATGGCAAGGCGTGGTATCGCGAGCAGATTCGCAACTACACTACCTTGGACTTAACGCCCGATGAAATTCATGCCATCGGCCTGCAAGAAGTTGCATCCATCCATGCCGAGATGGACGCGATCATCGACCAGGTGGGGTTCAAAGGCCGCTCGCCGCAAACGCGCTTTGCCGACTTCCTGAGCTTCCTGCGCAGCGACCCGCAGTTCTACGCCAAGACCCCGCAAGAGCTGCTCAACGATGCCGCCTGGATCAGCAAACGCGTGGATGGCGAAGTGGGGAAAATCATCGGCACCCTGCCGCGCGGGCGCTTCACCATCGTGCCGGTACCGGCGTCCATTGCGCCGTTCTGGACCGCAGGCCGGGGCGGTGCGGGTACCTATTGGCTGAACACCCATGACCTGCCCAGCCGCCCGCTGTACAACCTGCCGGCGCTGACCCTGCACGAGTCTTCCCCCGGGCATTCCTTGCAGCAATCCTTGGTGTTGGAACAAGGCGAGCTGCCCGGCTTTCGCAAGGAATACATCAGTGCCTACGGCGAGGGTTGGGGCCTGTACAGCGAATGGCTGGGCAAGGAAATGGGCATCTACCAGACCCCGTATGAAGACTTCGGCCGGCTGACCTATGCGATGTGGCGCGCCTGCCGGCTGGTGATCGACACCGGCGTGCACCACATGGGCTGGACGCGTGCACAGGCGCTGGCCTACCTGCGCGACAACACCGCGCTGTCCGAGCACGAGATCACCACTGAAGTGGATCGCTACATCAGCTGGCCGGGACAGGCGCTGTCCTACAAATTGGGCGAGCTGACCATCCGCCGCCTGCGCGGCGAAGCGGAAACCGCACTGGGCAGCAAATTCGACGAGCGAGCCTTCCACGACGTGATTCTGTCGCAAGGCTCGGTGCCGCTGCCGGTACTGGAAACCCAAGTGCGTGCGTGGGTGGCGACACAGCAGACGAAGTGAACACAAGGCAACGCCCATGAACAAGCGCGTCTTACTCGGATTCTTGTTGCTGCTGGTGGTCTATCAGGCCTCGGAAGGCCTGCAAACCGTGGTTGCACGCGGCAATCCGCTGGGGCCGGCATTGATGCTGTTGGCGCTGGCCCTGGCATGGCCGGTGGGGCGCTGGATCGACGGCAGCGGTTGGCGCGCGTTCGGGCTGCTGCGCCCGCGCTGGCTGGGGCTGCTGGGTGGTGGGTTGCTGCTGGCGATCCTGGCGAAATTTGCCGCCGAAGCATTGGCGCTGGGGCTGGGCATCGAGACGTTCGCACCGATGCTCGCGTTGCCGGTTTCGGCCTTGGGCCTGCTGGCGCTGACCACCTTTATCCCGTCACTGGCCGAAGACATCCTCACCCGCGGCTTTCTGCTGCGCTTCACGCCCAAGCCGCTGGGCTTCTGGGCCTATGTGCTGGCTTCGGCGCTGCTCTACACCGGCAATCATCTGTGGCGCTTCGACTGGGGCCTGACCGAACAACTGCGCCTGTTCTGCCTCGGCCTGGCCTACGCCGCGGCAGCCTATCGCTTCCGCTCGCTGTGGGCCGCCGTGGGTCTGCATTGGGGCTGGAATTTTGCCGGTGCCGCGCTTTCGCAAGCGTGGCCCACCACGCTGGCGGACGCCGCCAGTGGCCGGCTGGTCTCGGCGGCCGTGCATTTGCTGCTGTTTGCCGTCATTGCCGGCTGGGTGCACGCAGCGCAGCCCGCCGATAACCCCAGCAAGGTTTGATCGAAGGTCGAGCACTCTGCGGTGGCCGCAGAGCTGCTCGGCCCGCAACCCGGCCGCGCGCTGCGCAAGTTGCTTACGCCTCGCGCCGGTTTTGCACCAGCGACTCCACCACCGAGGGATCGGCCAGGGTCGTGGTGTCGCCGAGTTGGTCGGGGGCGTTTTCGGCGATCTTGCGCAGGATGCGGCGCATGATCTTGCCGCTGCGGGTTTTGGGCAGGCCGGGCGCCCACTGGATGAAGTCGGGGGTGGCGGTGGGGCCAATCTCGTTGCGTACCTGTTGCACCAATTCGCGGCGCAGGGCTTCGCTGGGCTCGATGCCCTGCTTCAACGTCACGTAGGCATAAATGCCTTGGCCCTTGAGGTCATGCGGGAAGCCCACTACCGCCGCTTCGGCCACATCCTTGTGCAGCACCAGGGCGCTTTCCACTTCGGCGGTACCAATCCGGTGGCCGCTGACATTGATCACATCATCCACGCGGCCGGTGATCCAGTAATAGCCATCGGCATCGCGGCGGCAACCATCGCCACTGAAATACATCCCGGGATAGGTTTTGAAATAGGTGTCGATGAACCGCTGGTGGTCGCCATACACGCTGCGCATCTGCCCGGGCCACGAATCCAGCAGTACCAGATTGCCTTCGGTAGCGCCATGCAACACATGGCCCTCGGCATCCACCAGGGCCGGCACCACGCCCGGCAACGGCTGGGTGGCTGAACCGGGTTTGAGATCCGTCACCCCGGGAATGGGGGTGATCAAAATGCCGCCGGTTTCGGTTTGCCACCAGGTATCCACGATCGGGCAACGCGCCTCGCCCACCACATCGAAATACCAACGCCACGCTTCCGGATTGATCGGCTCGCCCACGCTGCCCAGCAGGCGCAGACTCTTGCGCGACGTTGCCCGCACCGGCGCTTCGCCTTCCCGCATCAAGGCGCGAATGGCGGTGGGTGCGGTATAGAAAATCGTCACCTGATGCTTGTCGATCACCTCCCAGAACCGGGAGAAATTGGGATAGTTGGGCACGCCTTCAAACATCACCTCGGTACAGCCATTGGCCAGCGGGCCATACACGATATAGCTGTGGCCCGTCACCCAGCCCACATCGGCGGTGCACCAGAACACATCATCGGGTTTGAGGTCGAAGGTGACATCGTGGGTGTACGCACTCCACAGCAGATAGCCGGCAGTGGTGTGCAACACGCCTTTGGGTTTGCCGGTGCTGCCGGATGTGTAGAGGATGAACAACGGGTCTTCCGCGTGCATGCGTTCGGGTTCGCAGGTCGCCGGCTGGCCATCCATCACCGCATCCAACCAACGGTCGCGCGGCATCTGCATGTCCACCGCGCCGCCGGTATGCCGCACCACCAGCACGGTCTCCACCGAGTGGGTGCCGGGCAGCTTGAGCGCCGCGTCCACGTTCGCCTTCAGCGGCACCTTCTTGCCGCCGCGCAGGCCTTCGTCGGCGGTGATGATCAGCTTGCTGGTGCAGTCGGCCACACGGTCGGCGATGGAGTTGGGCGCGAAGCCGCCGAACACCACCATGTGGATCGCACCGATGCGCGCACAGGCCAGCATCGCAATGGCCGCCTCCGGGATCATCGGCAAATAGATTGTCACGCGATCGCCCTTGCCAATACCCAAATTGCGCAGTGCGTTGGCCAATTGGCAGACGCGCGCATGCAGCTGGCGGTAGGTGAGTTTTTGCGCCACCGCATCGGGGCTGTCGGGCTCGAAAATCAGTGCGGTTTTATCGCCGTTTGTTGCCAGATGCCGATCCAGGCAATTCACGCTGGCGTTGAGCTGGCCATCGGCAAACCAACGGATGCGGAAGTCTTTCAGATCAAAGCTGACATCCTTGATGACGGTGGGTGCGGTGTACCAATCCAGGCGCGTGGCCATCTGACCCCAGAAGGCATCCGGGTCTTGCCGGGCCTGGGCGTAATCGCGTTGGTAATCTGCAGCTGAAAGATTGGCCTGTGCCGCAAATGCCGGATCCACCGGGTATAAGTCGCTCATGTGATGCTCCAAGGATGCGGTGCGCGCACGACACCGTGCGTAGTTCTTGAGTGTGCCGCAAGCGCGCCGGGCCAGACGTTGATTTCCTGTTAAATCCGGTGCAATTTCGCCATCTTGTCCACAAGACAATCTGACTTCCTGCACATGTTTGCAACTGCAAACGGTGCAGGATAGGCGCACCGTGGTCCTGTTTCACGCATCCCCATCACGCATTCCTTTCACTCAAGAAGAGCCTTCTCATGTTGCCAGCCTCCTTTCGCCGCACCCCGTTGGCGCTTGCCATGCTCTGCACTCTTGCCGGCCTGTCACTGACCGCCTGCAAACCCAAGACCGAATCCGCCAGCACCGCGCCGGTCGCCGCCGCACCCGTTGCCGCGCCCACCGTGGGCATTGATCTGGCCGGCATCGACAAAGCCGTGCAGCCGGGTGACGACTTCTACGCCTATGCCAACGGCATCTGGCAGCAGAAGACCGAAATTCCCGCCGACCGCGCCAGCACGGGGGTGTTCTACAGCGTGTTCGAAAAGGCGGAAAAGCGCCTGTCCGATTTGGTGCAGGGCCTGCAAAAGCAAAACCCGGCCGTCGGCAGCAACGAGCGCAAGATCGCCGATTATTACGCTGCCTACATGGATGAAGCCGGCATCGAAGCGCATGGCATGGCACCGCTGCAAGCCAAGTTGGCGGAAGTGGATGCAATTGCCGATGGCGCGTCCCTGTCGCGCTATCTGGGCGGCACGTTGCGCGCCGACGTGGACCCGGTGAACGCCACCAATTACTACACCGAACACCTGCTGGGGCTGTTTGTGGCCGCAGGTTTGAATGACCCCAGCAAGAACACCGGCTACCTGCTGCAAGGTGGCCTCGGCATGCCCGACCGCGAGTACTACCTGTCTGCCGACAAGGACATGGCGAAAAACCGCGAGGCCTACAAAACCTACATCGCCGCCCTGCTCAAACAGGCCGGCCAGGCCGATGCCACCCAGCAGGCGCAGGCCATCTTTGATCTGGAAATGAAGATCGCCAAGGCGCAGGCCAGCGTGGTGGATACCCAGGACATCCACAAGGCCAACAATCCGTGGCCGGTGGCCGACTTCGTCAAGCAAGCGCCGGGCATGGATTGGACGGCATTCTTCGATGCCGCCGGGCTGGCCAAGCAGTCCACCCTGATTGCATGGCAGCCCAACGCCATCAAGCAACTGTCGGCGCTGGTGGCCAGCCAACCGCTGCCGGTGTGGAAGGACTACCTGCGCTTCCACCTGATCAACCAAAGTGCAGGCCTGTTGCCCAAGGCCTATGCCGATCTGCGCTTTGGCTTCTATGGCACCCAGTTGTCGGGTGCCACCCAGCAGCGTGATCGCTGGAAGCGCGCACTGGCCGCCACCGACAGCGCGCTGGGCGATGCCATCGGTCAGCTGTATGTGAAACAGTACTTCCCGGCCAGCTCCAAGGCGCAGGTGGAAGATCTGGTGCACAACATCCTGGCCGCGTTCCGCGATGGCGTGGACAAGCTGGCATGGATGACCCCGGAGACCAAAAAGCAGGCCAAGCAGAAAGCCGAAACCATGCTGGTGGGCGTGGGCTATCCGGACACGTGGCGCGATTATTCCAAGCTCGACATCAAGCCCGATGACGCTTTGGGCAATGCGCAACGCGCGGGCCTGGCCGAATACCAGCACCAGCTGGCCAAGCTGGGCACTCCGCCCGACCGCAAGGAATGGTGGATGACCCCGCAAACCGTGAACGCAGTGAACCTGCCCCTGCAAAATGCGATGAATTTCCCGGCCGCGATTCTGGAAGCGCCGTTCTTCGATCCCAAGGCCGATGCGGCCGCCAACTACGGCGCGATCGGTGCGGTGATTGGCCACGAAATCAGCCACGGGTTCGATAATCTGGGAGCCGAATTCGACGACCAGGGCCGCCTGCACAATTGGTGGACCCCCGATGATGCCGCCCACTTCAAAGCCGCCGCCGACAAACTGGCCGCGCAGTACGACAGTTACGAAGCGCTGCCGGGTCTGCACATCAACGGCAAGCAAACCTTGGGCGAAAACATCGCCGATGTGTCCGGCCTGCAAGCGGCGTATGTGGCCTATCACAAGTCACTCAATGGCAAAGACGCCCCGGTGATCGACGGCCTGACCGGCGATCAGCGCTTCTTCCTTGCGTTTGCACAAGCCTGGCGCACCAAGATGCGCGATGCCGCACTGCGCTCGCAGGTGGTGGGCAACGAACACGCCCCCGGCCAGTGGCGCGCACTCACCGTGCGCAACATCGATGCGTGGTACG
>NZ_CALMPC010000126.1:0-22743 GCF_937872235.1 uncultured Thermomonas sp. | reverse complement strand
GGGCTGGCCAATCGCCGCCGCCTGTTTGAAGCGCTGACTAGTCAGTTCCGCAATGCACAGGCGCAACAGCGCCCGCTTGGCGTGTTGATGATCGACCTAGATCACTTCAAGCAACTCAATGACAGCCTTGGCCACCTGACCGGTGACCGCTGCCTGAAGGAAATTGCGCAGTGTTTGTTGGCGCAACTGCCGCCACAGGGCTTGGCTGCACGCTATGGTGGTGAAGAGTTCTGCGTGCTGCTGCCAGGGCTGGATGCAACCGCAAGCACAGCCATGGCCGAGCTGCTGCGGCGCTGCGTGGAAACCATGCCAACCCCCTGCTGCGACAGCCATCGGCCACGGCTGACAATCAGCGTCGGTGTGGCCGCACTGGCGGCAGGCCAGTCAGGGCCAATACATGATGCTGATGCCTTGCTGGCGGCCGCTGATCGTGCGCTGTATGCCGCCAAGGATGCAGGGCGCAACCGGGTAAAGACCGCACAAGACTGACCCACCATACTGCTGCGTACTTGCACGCCAGGGCAAGCGAATCGAAAGAATGGCTTAAACTATGCGCCGCTGCAAACCCCCAATGGCTGCAGCCCTCTCATTCGTATTCAATCCATCCCTACCCTAGCCGCCGATACCGCTATCTCCACCTAGCACCGGCCGGAGTTTTGCCATGATGTTCGAAACACTCGCCACCTACGGCCATGAACAGGTCGTGTTTTGCCATAACAAGGATGCTGGCCTGAAGGCGATCATCGCCATTCACAACACCGTGCTGGGCCCTGCCTTGGGCGGCACCCGCATGTGGCCCTACCAGAGCGAGGCGGAAGCGCTGAACGACGTGCTGCGCCTGTCACGCGGCATGACTTACAAGAACGCAGTGGCCGGGCTCAATATCGGCGGCGGCAAGGCGGTGATCATCGGCGACCCGGCCAAGGACAAGTCCGAAGCGCTGTTCCGTGCCTTCGGCCAATTCGTGGAGTCGCTGGGCGGCCGCTACATCACCGCCGAAGACGTGGGCATCGACGTCAACGACATGGAATACGTGTACCGCGAAACCGAATATGTGACCGGCGTCCATCAAGTCCATGGCGGCTCTGGCGACCCCTCCCCGTTCACTGCCTATGGCGCGTTGCAGGGGCTGCTGGCCACCTTGAATCGCAAGTTCGGCGATGAGGACGTGGGCAAATATTCCTATGCCGTGCAGGGCCTGGGCCATGTGGGCATGGAATACGTGAAGCTGCTAAAAGAACGCGGCGCGAAGATTTTTGTCACCGATATCAACAAAGCGCTGGTGGACAAAGCCGTGTCCGAATACGGCGCGGAAGCCGTGGGTCTGGATGAAATCTACGACGTGCCGGCCGACGTGTATTCACCGTGTGCGCTGGGCGGCACCATCAACCCCCAAACCCTGCCACGCCTGAAGTGCAAGGTGATCTGCGGTGCAGCCAACAACCAGCTGGCCGATAACGAGATTGGGGATGAAGTGGTCAAGCGCGGCATCCTGTACGCGCCGGATTATGCGGTGAACGCGGGCGGCGTGATGAACGTGGCGCTGGAGCTGGATGGCTACAACCGCGAACGCGCCATGCGCATGATGCGCACCATCTATCACAACCTTGCACGGATCTACGAAATTTCCGATCGCGACGGCATCCCCACCTACAAAGCCGCCGACCGCTTGGCCGAAGAGCGCATCGAGACCATTGGCAAGCTCAAACTGCCATTGAGTCGCGGGCGTACCCGCTTCCAAGGCCGCGTGCGCGGGAGCTGATGATGCGTCCATTTCCTCTTGGTGAAGACACCGACGCCCTGCGCGAAGCCGTTGCACGGTTTGCTGATGCCGAAATCACCCCGCGTGCGGCCAAGGCCGACGAAGACAATTGGTTTCCGCAGGAACTGTGGCCAAAATTGGGCGAAATGGGCCTGCTGGGGATGACCATCCCCGCCGAATTCGGTGGCAGCGAAATGGGCTATCTGGCGCACTTGGTGGCGATGGAAGAAATCAGCCGCGCTTCGGGTGCGATTGGCCTGTCCTACGGCGCGCATTCCAACCTGTGCGTGAATAACCTGTACGCCAACGGCACGGCCGCGCAGCGCGCCAAATACCTGCCCAAACTGTGCAGCGGCGAACACGTCGGCGCACTGGCGATGAGCGAGCCGGGCGCCGGTTCCGACGTGGTCGGCTCGATGGCCTGCCGCGCCGAACTCAAGGGCGATGTGTGGGTGGCCAACGGCAACAAGATGTGGATCACCAACGGCCCCGAAGCCAATGTGCTGATCGTCTACATGCGCACCGCCAGCCGTGAGCTGGGCAGCAAATGCATGACCGCCTTCATCGTCGAAAAAGGCATGCCGGGGTTCTCCACCGCGCAAAAACTCGACAAGCTGGGCATGCGTGGCTCCAACACCTGCGAGCTGGTGTTCGAGAACTGCGAAATCCCGCAGGAAAACGTGCTGGGCGAGCTCAACAACGGCGTCAAGGTACTGATGAGCGGCCTCAACACCGAGCGTTTGGTGCTGTCCGGTGGCCCGATCGGGCTGATGCAGGCGGCGCTGGATATCGCCCTGCCCTACGTGCGTGAACGCCGCCAGTTTGGCCAAGCCATCGGCACGTTTGAATTGATGCAGGCCAAGATTGCGGATATGTACACCGCGCTGCAATCCTCGCGTGCGTTTGCCTATCAAGTGGCCCGCGATTACGACGCCGGCCACAAGAGCCGCATCGATGCTGCCGCCTGCTTGCTGCATGCCTCCGAAGCCGCGGTGCAAGTAGCGCTGGAAGCGATCCAGTCGCTGGGCGGCAACGGCTACATCAACGAATTTGCCACCGGCCGCATCCTGCGTGATGCCAAGCTGTATGCCATTGGCGCCGGCACCAATGAAATCCGCCGCATGCTGATCGGCCGCGAATTGTTTGCAGGGAATCACTAGCCCCCCCTTACATGCCGGCGACAGGACGCATAGACTGGCCGCAGGGGGCCAGTCGTGAAAGACACTCTGTTCGAACCAATCCGTTCGCCTGCGGGGACACCGTGGAAGGTGTTGATCGCAGATGACGAGCCCGAAGTGCATGAGGTCACTCGCCTTGTGCTGGGCGGCTTTCGTTTCGAAGACCGCCCATTGTCCTTCCTGTCTGCTTACAGTGCGGCAGAGGCATTCGAACTGATTCGGGCGCAACCGGATATCGCGGTGTTGTTACTCGATGTGGTGATGGAAACCGAGCACGCCGGGCTAGAAATCGTGCGCCGCATTCGCCAGGAGCTGGGTAACCACCGGGTGCGTATCGTGTTACGCACAGGGCAACCAGGCCAGGCACCCGAGCAACATGTCATCAGTTCATATGACATCAATGACTACAAGGAAAAGACCGAGCTGACCGCCGCGCGCTTCCAGACCACATTGTTTGTGGCCTTGCGCGGCTATCGAGACCTGATGACGATCGAGACCAGCAAGCAAGGGCTGGAGCAGGTGATCGACGCCAGTGCTGAAATTTTTTCCCAGCGCGAAGACAGCAGCTTTGCCGCCAAGGTTCTCAAGCACTTGGCGCGCCTATCGCAAGCCGATGGCATCACCTTGTTATGTCGCGCTGAGGATGCCGGCACCGACCAGCAGCGTTACCCGATTGCGCTGAGTACCGCCCCGCATGCGGATCTGGTTGGCCGCGAGGCCGATCAGGTATTGCCTGACAGCCACATGGCATCGTTGCGTAGCGCGTTGCACAACCGCAGCCATGTATTTGGCAGCGACCACTATGTGCTGCACTTTATCGACAGCAATGAGCACGAGAGCCTGCTCTACATCGGCGAAGGCGGTGTGATCGGAGAGGTTGAGCGCAAATTGCTGGAAGTATTTTCCACCAATGTTTCGATTGCCTACAAAAACCTGCACCTGAATCAGGATCTGGTGGATAGCCAGCTGGAAATGATCTGGTTGCTGGCCGGGGCCGCTAAAACCCGCTCGCGTGAAACCGCCAACCATGTGTTGCGGGTCGGTCTGTTGGCCGAGTTGCTGGGGCGCGCCGCCGGTTTGGATGCCAAGGCCGCTGAAAACCTGCGCTTGGCCGCACCACTGCACGATATCGGCAAGATTGGTATTCCCGACGCCATCCTGAATAAACCTGGAAGTCACAGTCCGGAAGAAACCGCGATCATGCGCTCACACGCACAACTGGGCGCGCAGATGCTGGGTAATTCCAAGCGCCCCCTGTTGCAGCTGGCCTCGCGCATTTGCCTCGAACACCATGAAAATTGGGATGGCAGCGGCTATCCCAATGGCCTGCATGGCGAAGCCATCAGCCTTGAAGGACGAATTGTCGCACTGGCTGATGTGTTTGACGCACTTGGCAGTAATCGCGTGTACAAAGCGCCGTGGCCACGTGAACGCATCCGTGAATTTCTGATCGAACAAACCAGTCGCAAGTTTGACCCGCACCTGATCGATTTGCTGTTTGCCCGCTGGGACGATGCCGAAGCCTTGCGCAAGCAATATCCCGACTCCTGAGGTCAAAGCACGGCGCTATTGTGCGCGCACCTACAGCTAGCGATGCGGGAAACGCAGCGTGAATTGGGTGCCTTTGCCAAGCTCCGACTCACACTCGATGCTTCCTTCCAGGGTTTGCACCACGAGCTTGTAAACGATGTGCATGCCCAAGCCAGAGCCGCCTTGCCCGCGCCGCGTGGTAAAGAACGGGTCATAGATGCGTCGCCGCACAGACTCTTGCATGCCCACGCCGTTATCGCTGTAGTGCAACACCCAGCCATCGCCGTCCGCAGCCGCAGCAATCTGCATGCGCCCGTGGGCAATCCCGGCAAACGCATGGGTCAATGAATTGGTGACCAGATTGACCACGATCTGATAAATCGCCCCGGGCTGGGTGTACACCGCCAGTCCCGCAGGGATATCGATCTCGAGCTCGTGCGGGCTGCGCTTGAGTACCGGTTGCAGTGAGACCAGGATCTCATCCATGTATGCAGCGAGCTGAATCATGCGCGGCGCTTCGCTGGTTTGATCCACTGCCACTTGCTTGAAACTGCGAATCATTTTGTCCGCGCGCTGCAAATTGCGTAACACCATGGCACTGGCATCACTCACGGTTTGACTGAACGCGGAGACTTGCTGGCTACTGACCGCGCCAGCCGTGATTGCAGCACGAAACTGCTGCGCCTGCTGCTCCAGATGGGATGCCGCAGTCACCCCCACACCCAGTGGTGTATTGACCTCATGTGCGATGCCGGCGACCAAGCCCCCCAAAGCCGCCAATTTTTCCGATTCCACCAACTGATGCTGAGTCATTCGCAATTGATCGATGGTGCTGCTCAACTCATGATTGAGCAAGGTCAAATCGGAAGTGCGCTGATCAACCCGCTGTTCCAATTCCTGATTGACTCGCTCCATTGCAGACTCGTGTTCACGCAGCTCCGAGACGTCCACGGTAACGCCAGCCATGCGCACAGGGCGACCGGCCGCATCGTATTCCACCAACCGCCCGCGCGAACGCAACCATCGCCAATGATCGTGCACATCCAGCATGCGGTACGTGTTATCGAAGTCTGAAGCACTGCCGTTGATATGCCGCGACAGTGCTGCGGTCAACTCGGCTTGATCCTGTGGATGCACTGCGGCGACCAGGTCGGAAAAACTCAATTGCGCGACGTCACCAAGCCCTTTGATATTCGGCATTGGGTTGATCCGAACCAATCGTCCCGTGACTAAATCGGCATCCCAGAATTCATCCCCGGTTCCCCATAGCGCCAGTTTCAAGCGCTCCTCGCTTTCGGCAAGAACTGCCTGCGTGTTTGCACGCTCAATAAACAGCTTGCGGCGGTTCCAGCCCCATAGCCCGAACGGCAGCAACAACAGGAGCGCCGCCCCCAGTCGTGCCCACAAGGTTTGCCACCAGAGTGCTGCCAAATGCACATCAACGACGCGTTCGGGGCCGTAACTTTCACCGGGAAACCGGGCCCGCAACCGCAGCCGATAATCGCCGGGTGACAAATGCGGATAGCCGGCATTGCGCTGGTTGGCATCCGCCTTAATCCAATCACTGTCCAAGGGTTCCAGACGGTAGCTGTACTCCACCAATTCCGGATCCGAATAGGTCAATGCGGAAAAGCTGAAACCAAATCCCCCAGACCCTGCACGCAACCACAAGCTATCCGGCTGATGATCTGACCCTTTGCGGTAACGCCATTCCGTAACCTTCGCATTCGAACTTTGATAAGCGCGCACATCAGTCAACATCGGACGATGGATGGCATCGCTGGAAAACACCGCATTGGGATTGAAAATGGTCAACCCACGCAGCCCGCCAAAGGCGATGCGGCCATCTGGCATGGCCGCGCCGGATTCAACAAAGTAGCCTTCGCCTTGCGCACCTGCGCGCGAACTGAAGTTCTGGATGAACCCGCTCGCCGGATCCAGCCGGCTGATGCCCAGGGTGGTGGATGCCCAAATATCACCACGCGCATCTTCGAAAATCCTGCCGATGGCCTCTGCTGCCAGCCCCTGTTTGCGCGTGTAGGTCTGCAAGCGAAACCGCCCCCCTTGCACCGGTGTAAGCCGCGCTAGGCCGCCTCCTTGAGTGCCCACCCACAGTTCGCCATTGCGCGACTGGGTGATCATGGTGATTGCACGCGGCAAGTTGGATGTTGGTGCTGACAGCACATCGGCCAATGGGGTCGTGCGCCCGGACACGCGATCAAGAATCGAGAGCCCCCCCGGTCGCGCACCCACCCACAAGCGCCCGGCACGATCCTCGAACACCACACCAATCGTCTGCCCGGGCAGGCTGTCGCGCGCAGTTGCATCGAAAGTGAAATGTCGAAAGCGATCGCAGCCGCGGCATAAGGCATCCAATCCTTTGTCTTCGTAGCCAACCCACAAGGTTCCGGTACGATCCACATGCATCGTCAGGACGTTGCCAGCAGCCGGACTGGCCGCATCACCAGGGCGCGGCGGCAACAGCTCGAACTTGCTCGTACCCGGCCGGCGATACGCTAGCCCCACATCCATAAAGCCAACCCACAGCCCGCCATCCAAATCGCGGGCAAGCGCCTGAATCCGGTCGCTGGGCAGTTGCAGCGGACCTTTGCCCCCGGTGTAAAAGCGCTCCAGAACGCCGCGATCAGGCGAAAAATGAATCAGACCGCCGCCGCCCAGAATACCCAACCATAGGCTGCCATCCGGATTTGACAGCACGCTACGCACGCCATTGCCGGGCAAACCACGTGGGTCCTGCTGGTCGCTGCGAAATTCACGGAAAGTGTCGGAACCTGGCAGATACACATGTGCGCCACCCAACCAGGTGCCAATCCAGATCAAGCCATCGCGGTCTTGCAACAGTGCATGCACGCGTCCAGAGACCAAGCCGTCACTTCGGCTCTCATTTCCCAGCCAACGATGTGGTGCTGCGCCCTCGGCATCAATACGCGACAGCCCGTTGTAAGTGCCAATCCAGATACGCCCACGCGCATCTACCAGCAGTGAGCGAACATCGTCTGCAGCAACACCATCATCAAACGATACTTGGCGCAACACAGCGCCATCGCTTGTGAGCTCAAATGCTCCCTGGCTCGCGGTCCCCACCCACAAGTTGCCATGCACGCCTTCACGGGCCAATGCTTGCACGTCGGCAGTACCCGCAGATAGCGCCTGAGCGGCCCAGGCCTGAATTCGTTGCTGTGAATGGACCCAGCGCAGCAACCCTTGCGACGTTCCAATCAATACATCGCCATCGGGGAGTGCCAATAGCGTTCGCACCTGCGATTGGGTGGGCAGCACAATCGTGGTGAACCGTTCATTCGTGGGGTTCAGCCGTTGCAAATGACCATGCCCACTGGCCACCCACAACTCACCATCCGGCATCGCCAGGATGGCATTTACAGGGGTTGCTGCCAAAGCATCGGAACGGTTCAGTGCGACAGGAAAGTTATGAAAGGCCTGCTGCTCCGGGTCGTACCGACCCAAGCCTCCGGACTGCGTACCTACCCACAGCCTGCCGGCCTTGTCGGTTGCCAAAGCCGTCACATGGTTATCAGGGAGACTGGTGTTGTCAGCGGCATCATGTCGAAATACGTGAAACGTATAGCCGTCGTAGCGGTTCAACCCATCTTGGGTACCAATCCACAACATGCCATCGCCGTCCTGTGCCAGCGCACGTGCGGTGGACTGCGACAAGCCCTGCTCCACGCCCAGGTGTTGCAGACGCAGATCGATTTCACCTGGTACTTGTGCGGCGGCCCCATTGGCCAACCCGCCAAGCAGCATCAATACGCACAGCAACACTCGCTTCATCGCATCAGCCCCCTGCCATGCGCAATGCTCTCCGAACGTCACTTCGGCCACAACGGCCTCAACGCGTCTGTGCTAGTAACGATAACTTGCCCACAAGGATGCCATCTGGTCAGCCCCCAACGTGCGACTCCGCTGACTCAGATCGAAGCGCAGCAGCGCATTACGTCCCAACAGCGCCGATAGCCCCAGCCCAATCTGCTGCCCGCGCAACGCCGGCGGCATGCCTTGCAGCGGCGACCATTGGTTCAGACCCATATAGCTGGCATCAAACACCATACCGCGCATGGCCAACGTGCGCTGCCACTCCGCACGTGCATCGGCACGCAACTGCACATCGCCAATGCGCCAATCGCGCTCAGCACGCAGCCCCACCATGGCTTGCCAGCGGCTGGCATCCCACGCATTGGCGCGCAGGCCAAAGCCACTGCTGCCACCCTCATCAAACCCGGCGTTGGACAGTCGCACATATTGCGAACCCAGATAGGGCGTCAGCGTGAAGTCATGCGCACTGAAGTTGCGCCCCAATTCAACATAAGCTGCTTGATAGTTGCCGGAGAGTTGTGTGGCGACTACATCTTGCAAACTCCCCAGCAATAAATTGCGCTGCATCTGGCGTTGGAAACCGCCACTGATCACCTGCGCCTGCGCCTGCCACGGGCCGCGCCAACCGGCGGCATAGACTTGCAACTCACGTTGATGGCCCCGGCTGTGGTCACCCAGTGTGCCCAGCCAGCTGCTTTGCTCAAGCTTGTTCATGGCGATGCCCAGCACCGCATTGGAACCGATACGCCAATCATTGCCGATCATCTCACCTCTGCTATCCAGCCCCACGCCGTCAAACCCCGCCTGCGCCAGTTGCCCACTGCTGGCCAAATTGCGATACCAACCGCCCGCCTGCGCCGGGGCTTGGGCCAAGCCGTCAACCCGCTGGCCCAGCACACGCCGGCCGGCATCAATACCGTCAAGGGTCAACGTGGTGGAAGCCGCGTGGAGTTCGCCAGACAAACTGCGCAGCGACAGATCGGCATTGACCTTGCTGGTCGATTGCTGCAACGCGCCGGCTGCGTTGATGAAACTGGCACCAATGCCGCCCGGCGCACCCCCGCCCAGTTGTGCATCGATGGCCTGCATCGCCGACTCCACCCGCACCGCCGACATCACGCTGATGCCATCCAGCCCCATCCCGGCCACCGCCTTGCTGACATCGATACGGTTGATGTTGAGGAAGACGTTGTTGGGGTCATAGCCCAGCGCTGCATCCAAAAACACATTCGGCGCGGCCTTCAGCGACGCAAACGTGCCGCTGACACCACCCCCTGCATTCAACAGGGTTTCCTTGCTGGTGGTGGTATAGCCGGACTTCACACCCAGAATCGACATCGTACCGTCCAAGGTGGCACTGCCTGTCACGCGCAGCGTGCTGCCCAGCCACACCCCCAGATTACCGCTACTGGATTGGATGTAATTGCCGCTAATGTTGGCCGGCGTGCCGGCACCACTCAGGAATCGTCCACTGTTGTTGACGTTGCCGGCGAACACGCCGCTCCCCCAGACCGTGGCCCCGTTGACAATGGCCAGATTGGACTGCAGCCCCTTGCGCACATCCAATGCGCCAGCGTTGACCTGGGTGGCACCGGTGAACTTGCCTGCTTCGGTCAGCGTCAAGGTGCCGCTGCCGCCTTTGATCAAGCCACCGCTGCCGATGATTTCATTGCGCCACACCGAATTTCCCGAGAACGCCACCGAAAAATCGCCCCACGCAAAATTGCTCGGCCCCATCGCGGCCCTGGTCACATCCAGCAACCCCCAGCCGAACACCGCATCCACCCCCGGTGCGCCCAAATCCTTGGCCCCGCCTAACAGCGCCTGGCGCACCTGGTCATTGTTGAAATAGGGAAACGCCGACCACACCACCGCCGCCGCACCCGACACCAAGGGTGCCGCATACGACGTACCGCCTCCTTGGTACAACTTGTAATTGGCGTCCCCGACTTTGGCCTGCGGGTCGATAAACACGGTATTGCCGGGAGCCACCAGGCAATAGTTCATCGCCGTTCCGCAACGCTGGGAATAACTGGTTAGCTGACTGGGGACGTCCGGGTCCAGCGCACCCACCGTCAGCCAACCTTTTTCCAGCTGCGCATCATTGGCTAGCGTGGGCAGTCTTGCATTATCGGAGGGGTTGTCGACATAGCGCGAATCTTCGCCGCTATTGCCATTGGCAAACACCACGATGCCGCCACGATTGACCACAAAATCCTTCCATGCCGTGGCCAACTCCGTGGTCAGTGCCGGATCCTTCCAATACAAGCCGCCCCACGAGTTATTGATGATCTTCGCCCCCGCATCAGCCAACTCGCCATTGATCGACTTGAAAAAATCGCCATACCCTTCGCCGGCATGAATCTCAGTGCCTGCACCCGAACCATCATCATCCGGACGCTTGTCGTTGATGATGCGTGACGACACCAGACTGGCATTCTGCGCGATGCCGCCGCCCCAGTTGCCCAACTGCCCGCCGCTATAGGTTCCCGTAACGGGCCGGCCGGCCGCCAACGAAGCGACGGTGGTGCCGTGGCCCACCACATCATCCACGCTGGTGTTATTGGTATTGGGGTCAATATGGATGAAACTGGCTCCCACCCGCCCGCTCAGGGCCGGATGATTGCGATTGATCCCGGTATCCACAAACCCAATTGTCACCCCTTGCCCTTTTAGCCCCGCACCCAGCGCGCCGGCGGCATTGGTCAGACTGAGGTGTTTGTTGATCGCAGGATCGGTGAAGGTGACCGGTGCACCCAAGACCGGCACTGCAGGCGGGTTGACCACGATCGAGGCGTCATTGGCTACCGTCGGTGTAAACCCCGGGCCAGTTGGTGTGACCGGTGGCGGATCTGAGCGCACTGCGCCCCCTCCGCCTCCGCCGCCACAGGCGGCCAGCGCAAGCGCAATGCAGGCAGGCAACAACGCCCGTGCAAATGACATTGCAGGTGATCGACGTGTGCTCTGAGTGGATGCGTTCATCATCATGACAAATTCCTTTGCATCGACTTCGCAGCATGGCGAAGCAGGCGAATGATGCCTCCTTGTAAGCCCCGGCGCGGGCTGGCGCAATGGGTTTTGACTGAACCGGATGCGGCGATGCAGCAAACCGGCGCGAATCGCGCCATAATCGGCGCTTCCCCGGCATCGCCGGCCCCACGGATTTTCGGAGCTTCCCATGAGCGACGTCGTCATCGTCGGTGCCAAGCGCACCGCCATCGGTTCCTTCCTCGGCCAGTTCACCGGCACGCCCACCCCGGCGCTCGGCAGCGCCGCCATCCAGGGCGCGCTTGCCCAGGCCGGCCTGGGTGCAGACAAGGTGGACGAAGTGATCATGGGCTGCGTGCTGCCGGCCGGACTGGGCCAGGCGCCGGCGCGGCAGGCTTCACGCAGTGCCGGCATTTCCGATGCTGCGGGCTGCACCACCATCAACAAGGTCTGCGGTTCCGGCATGAAGGCGGTGATGCTGGCGCATGACATCATCAAGGCCGGCTCCGCGCAGGCGGTGGTCGCCGGCGGCATGGAGTCGATGACCAATGCCCCGCACCTGCTCAACAACTCGCGCACCGGCATCCGCTACGGCAGTGCTGAAATGCTGGACCACATGGCTTGGGACGGCCTGACCAACCCCTACGACGGCAAGGCGATGGGCGTGTTCGGCGATGCCGCCTGCGCCAAGTACGGCTACGACCGCGCCGCCATCGATGGGTTCTCCGCCGAAAGCGCACGCCGTGCGCAGGCCGCGCAGGCTGCCGGTGCCTTCGATGCCGAAATCACCCCGGTGACGGTCAAGACCCGCAAGGGCGAAGTGGTCATCGCGAAAGATGAAGAGCCGGGCAAGATCGATCTCAACAAGATTCCCGAACTGCGTGCGGCGTTCGGCAAGGATGGCGTGCTGACCGCCGCTTCGTCTTCCAAGATTTCCGACGGCGCCGCCGCATTGGTCGTGATGTCGGCAGATGCCGCCGCCGCTGCAGGTATCAAGCCGCTGGCGCGCATCAAAGCCCATGCCACCCACGCGCAGGCGCCGGAATGGTTCACCACCGCGCCGGTGGCCGCGGTGCAGAACGTGCTGGCCAAGGCCGGCTGGAACGTGGTCGACGTGGATTTGTTCGAAATCAACGAAGCCTTTGCTTGCGTGGCGATGGCGCCGATGAGCGACCTCGGCATTCCGCACGACAAACTGAATGTGAACGGCGGTGCGCTGGCACTGGGCCACCCGATCGGCTGCAGCGGTGCCCGGCTGCTGGTCACCTTGATCCACGCGCTACAGGCGCGCGGAGGCAAGCGTGGCGTGGCTTCGCTGTGCATTGGTGGTGGCGAAGCGACCGCCATGGCAATCGAATTGGTATGACCCCATGCAACGCCGGATTGAAAAAAAACCGGCCAACCGCTTGACACGCGACACAAGCGCGTCATCATGTTAGGGCACGCGTTTCGTGTGTGCTCAGAATTAACGACGAGGAAACAGAAATTATGTCGATCAACAAAATCCTGCTGGCAATGGCGTTGGGCTTGGCCCTGACCGCCTGCAGCAAGTCCGAGCCGGCTGCTGATGCCGCTGCCGCCGCTCCGGCTGCCGATGCCCAGGCCGCTGCCGACACTGCCGCCACCCAAGCTGCTGCAGCGCCTGCTGCTGACGCAACCGCTGAAGCACCGGCCGATGCCGCTGCTGCCCCGGCTGCCGATGCAAATGCCGCTCCGGTAGACGCCGCTGCCACCCCGGCGGATGCCCAGAAAGCAGCCGACGCTGCTGAAACGGCGGCCACCTCGGCCGAAGCGAAGAAGTAATCGGACTGGCGGAGAGTTAGCCAAATCGATTATTCTCAAAGAACTCGGAAAAGCTGTCGGTACGCCGACGGCTTTTTCGTGCCCCGGGCAACCGGGAACGTCGAAAGTCAGTGAAACGACCCCCGGCCCTGGCCGATTTGCCAAGTGCACCGGCGTTGCCTGATTTACCAACCTTAGCTTTTCAGTCAACCCTATTGGAGATTCAAATGAACAAGAAGCTTTTCGTGTTGCTCGCCGCTGGCGTCCTGGCCCTGTCGGCTTGCAAGAAGGAAGAAGCTGCTCCGGCCGCTGACGCTGCCCCGGCTGCTGACGCTGCTGCTGCCCCGGCTGACGCCGCTGCTGCTGCCCCGGCTGCCGACGCTGCTGCTGCTCCGGCTGCCGACGCTGCCGCTGCTCCGGCTGCCGACGCTGCTGCCCCGGCCGCTGCTCCGGCTGACGCCGCCGCTGCTCCGGCTGCTGATGCTGCCAAGCCGGCTGACGCTGCTGCTCCGGCTGCTCCGGCTGCCGACGCTGCGAAGAAGTAATTCTTCCGCGTTTTGCTAGAAAACAAGGCCCGCTTCGGCGGGCCTTGTTGCATTTTTGGATCTGGAAAACTGTTGTGGCTCTGGAAAATTGTTGAAGCGACGCGTGAATCAACGCATATGCATCATTCCGAATGATGCACCAGCAGCCGCTGCAATACCTTCGGCACACCTGCCATCGCTACCGCGACGTTATCCAACACGTCCTGCAGGGTAATGACTGCATCCGCATCCGGGCCTGCACCCGCCGCCCAATTGGCCACAATCGCCAAACAGGCGTAATCCAGCCCCAGCTCCCGCGCCAACCCGGCCTCTGGCATGCCGGTCATGCCGACCAGGTCGCAACCATCGCGGCGCATCCGGGCAATTTCAGCCTTGGTTTCCAGTC
Organism: uncultured Thermomonas sp.; assembly: GCF_937872235.1. NCBI lineage: Bacteria > Pseudomonadati > Pseudomonadota > Gammaproteobacteria > Lysobacterales > Lysobacteraceae > Thermomonas > uncultured Thermomonas sp. Next base: position 8,718 of record NZ_CALMPC010000126.1, on the reverse strand, counting down.
GCGGCCCTTGGGTCGCCCCATAGCAACCAGCATCCACTATTGCCACGCTTGCTTGGTGTGCCGCCTGCACAATGGCTTGCCGCAACGACGTGGTGTACGGCTCGCCGAAGTCCACATGCAGCACCTCGCTGCCGGGTTCTTCGCAAAGAGTCGAAATACGGCCCCAGGTGTAATCAATCAGTTGATCCGGGCAGGCCAACACGCGCGGGCCGAAGCGTTCGCTGATACCGCCAACGGTGTTAAGCGCCAGCACACGCTGCGCACCCATCTCTTTCAGCGCGACCAGATTGGCGCGATAGTTGATCTTGTGCGGCGGCAGTGAATGCCCTTCGCCATGCCGCGCCAGAAACGCCACGCGCTTGCCGGCATAGGTGCCCACCCGGATCGGGCCGGATGGTACGCCGTAGGCCGTGTCTGGCTGGAATGCCTCCGCATCGGCCAATTCGCCCAATGCATATACGCCGGTGCCGCCGATAACGGCAAGGTCAATGGTCATCGCCTAATCCCCCAGCGCATAAATCGCCGGCAGATTGCGCCCCTGTTCGTGGTAATCCATGCCATAGCCGAACACATAAGCATCCGGTACCTGCACCCCTACATGGTCAGCGACGATGCCTTCCACGCAACGGTCATGCAATTTTTCTGCCAATACCGCGGTGCGTACTTCGGTCGCGCCCTGATCTTCACACCAGTGTTTGACCGCCAGCAGGGTATGCCCCTCATCGAGGATATCGTCGGCCAGCAACACCTTGCGGCCATGCAGCGGAGTGGCCGGCCGATGCAACCAGGCCAGCCCGGAGCCGCTGGTTTGGCCGCGATAGCGAGTGGCATGCAGATAATCAAATTCCAAATCCAATCCGCGCTCGCCCAACGCAAATGCCAATTGCGCCGCAAACGGCAAACCACCGTTCATCACCGTCAAAAACACCGGCACTTCGCCTTCGACATACGCTTGCGCGATGTCCTCGGCGATACGCTCAATCGCTGCCTCCAACGTGGCGCGATCGAACAACACCTGCGCCGACGCCAATGCGTCGACAAGCTTGGGCACGCTCATGCCACATCTCCAATTGAAATTGCAGCTGAAAGCACATCGGTGTTCAGCTCCGGTGCGCGCAAGCGCGCAAGCTTGGCCTGAATTCTTGCCCGCCGCGTGTCGGCCAACAGACCATCCCACGCCATCGGGCCGCGCCCGATCAGATTGACCAGTGCCATGGTGTTGAGCGTGCGCCCCTCGATGGCACGCAGTGCTTCGTCCACCTGCTGTGGATGGCAAACCAGCACCACATCGCAGCCGGCATCCAGATGGGCGTGGATCCGCGCTTTGACGCCGCCCACCGAATGCGCCGCGGCCATGCCGATATCGTCGGAAAACACCACACCACGAAAGCCCATTTGCGTGCGCAAAATTTCACCAATCCAACGCAGTGAATACCCCGCCGGCTGCGGTGCAACCTGCGGATAAGTGACATGCGCCATCATCACGGCATCGGCCCCAGCCGCAATACCGGCAGCAAATGGCAGCAGGTCTTGCTCGCGCATCTCATCCAAGCTGCGCGAGTCAACAGCAGCAGCATGGTGGGTGTCTTCCAACACCGAACCGTGGCCTGGAAAATGCTTGAGCGTTGCCGCCATGCCGGCTTCGTGCATGCCCTCGACATACGCACGGGTGAACGCGGCCACCACCTGCGGAGATTGTGCAAACGCGCGATCCCCAATCGCACGGTTGCCGCGCGCCAAGTCGACCACCGGGGCAAAACTCATGTCCACACCGCTGGCGCGCACTTCGCTGGCCATCAGCCACGCGTGCTCACGCGCAAGTGTGAGCGCTGCGTCGGCATCGGCTTGGTACACGGCTTCAAATCCCTGCAAAGCAGGCAGCCTGCTATACCCTTCGCGAAAGCGCTGCACGCGGCCACCTTCCTGATCCACGCAGATCAACTGCGGGCGCGGCGTAGCCTCACGAATGGCTAGGCACAACTCGTGCACTTGTGCCTGCGATGCAAAATTTCGACCAAACAACACCACGCCTGCGCAGGCATCGTGCTGTAGCCAGTCGCGCTCACGCGCGGTCAGTTGGTGCCCGGAAACGCCAATCTGCAGCATCTAGTGTCCTTGGTTGAGATCGCACGCCCGTTGCTCGTCTTCGCGCCATTGCGAATACGGGCGCGAGGCCAGTGCAAGATTGTAATAGCGCGGCGCATGGGTGGCCTCCACGCCTGCCCAGCCGGGTTTGGCGAAGACTTCATGCTCGCTGCCCAGTTCGATTTCGGCCACCACCAGCCCAGCGTTATCGCCAAAGAATTCGTCCACTTCCCACAGATGCCCCAGATGCTCGACATAGTGGCGGCTCTTTTCGATTCGCCCCCCCACGCACAGTGCCAGCAGCGCCTGCGCATCAGCCATCGGAATGGGGTATTCAAATTCTTGCCGACGTGCGCCGAGTTCGCGCGATTTGATATTGAGAAATGCCGTATCGCCCTCGATACGCACCCGCACCGATGCCTGCATCGCGCCACTGTCGACCATGCCAATGTCGTTGAGATAGCCCTGCGCCATCGCCACCGTCTTGTGCGCAGCAGCGCGCCACCCGTCGTTGCTGGGTAGAAATTTGCGTTCGATTTCAATCCCCATGCTCATGCCTTTTTAGGTGGGTCGAACACCGCGATGGATTCCACATGCGCGGTGTGCGGAAACATGTCCATCACCCCCGCATCGCGCAGCGTCCAGCCGGCTTCATTCACCAGATAGCCCGCATCCCGCGCCAATGAACCGGGGTGGCAGCTGACATACACGATGCGCTTGAGCCCTTTCAGCGGCAATTGCTTGAGCACTTCCTGCGCACCGGCGCGGGCCGGATCCAGCAGCAGTTTGTCGAAGCCTTGCTTCAACCACGGTTGCCCAGCCAAATTCTGCGCCAGATCGGCGGCATGAAACTGCACATTTCTCAGCCCATTGCGCTGCGCATTCGCCCGCGCCCGCGCCACCAAGCCGGCATCGCCCTCCACGCCCACCACGCTGCCCTCGCCCGCCACCCGCGCCAACGGCAGGGTGAAATTGCCCAGCCCGCAGAACAGATCCAACACGCGCTCACCCGGCTGCACATCGAGCAAATCCAGCGCACGCACGATCATCGCCTCGTTGAGCTTGGCGTTGACCTGAATGAAATCCAGCGGGCGGAATTGCAGCTCGATATCCCATTGCGGCAAGTGAAATGACAACGCGGACGCATCAGCGGTCAGTGGATGCACAGAATCGAGGCCACCCGGCTGCAAAAACATGCTGAAGCCGTGCGTTGTGCCGAAGGTGGCCAAGCGGGTTTTATCGGCATCACTGAGTGCCTGCAAATGACGAAACACCAGCACGGTGGCGGCATCGCCGGCAATGAATTCGATTTGTGGAATGTCGCGCCGTGCGTCCAAGCCATCCACCAACGCACCCAGCGCATCCAGCTTGAAACCAATTTGCGGTACCAGCGTATGGCACTCGCGCAAATCGGCCACGAAGCGTGGATCGGTTTCGCGGAACCCCACCAGAGTTTTGTCTTTTTTCTCGACCCGACGCACCGACAGCCGCCCCTTGCGCCGATAACCCCAGCTATCACCACGCAGCGGCGGCAACACACTGCCCGGTGTCACATGGCCAATGCGCTGCAAATTCTCCAACAGCACGCGCTGCTTGGCTTCGATCTGCTTGTCTTCGGCCAAGTGCTGCAATACGCAACCGGCGCACACGCCAAAATGTGGGCACCGTGGCTGTACGCGATCTGGTGATGCGGTCAGCACCTCCAGCGTTTTGGCTTCATCAAACTGTTTGGATCGCGCGGTTTGCTGCACGCGCACGGTTTCGCCAGGCAGCGCACCGCTGACAAAGACAGCCTTGCTGGCTTGCGCATGCCCCTCCGGCCAGCGCGCAACGCCGCGGCCATCGTGGATCAGGTCGGTGATGTGCAACGTTTGAGGGGTGTGATCGAGACGGGCCACGGCAAAGAGTGCAAACGAATGGCCGCCTATTGTCGCAGACTCGCAGCGCCCTTCCGGGAATTTGGCCACAACGGGTATCCTTGGCGTTTTGCCACACCGGATTGCTCCTATGCCCGCGTTGACCAGCCAGCTTGACCCGCGCTCGCAAGACTTCCAAGACAATGTGGCCTATCACCGCGCATTGGTGGCCGAGCTCGACCACCGGCTGGCCCGTGCGGCCGATGGTGGCGGTGAAAAAGCACGCAACAAGCACACCGAGCGCGGCAAGCTGCTGCCACGTGAGCGCATCAACGCGTTGCTGGATCCAGGCTCACCGTTTCTGGAAATTGCGCCGCTGGCCGCCGAGGGCATGTATGACGATGCCGCGCCCGCCGCCGGCATGGTCTGCGGGATTGGCCGGGTGATGGGTCAGGAAGTCGTCATCGTGGCCAATGACGCCACCGTCAAGGGCGGCACCTATTTCCCGATGACGGTGAAAAAGCATTTGCGCGCGCAGGAAGTGGCACGCGAGAACAACTTGCCTTGCGTGTACCTGGTCGATTCCGGCGGCGCGTTCCTGCCGCTGCAAGACGAGGTATTCCCGGACAAGGAACACTTCGGCCGCATTTTCTACAACCAGGCACGTTTGAGCGCGGACAACATTCCGCAGATCGCGGTGGTGATGGGGTCGTGCACCGCCGGCGGCGCGTATGTCCCGGCGATGTGCGATGAATCCATCATCGTCAAGGAACAAGGCACCATTTTTCTGGGCGGCCCGCCGCTGGTGAAGGCGGCTACTGGTGAGGTGGTCGATGCTGAAACGCTGGGTGGCGCCGATGTGCATACCAGCATTTCGGGCGTGGCCGATCACTTCGCAGAAGACGACCGCCACGCGCTGGAAATCGCGCGCGGGGTGGTAGCGATGCTCAATCGCAAAAAAGTGCTGCCGGTGGCCACCGTGCCGGCGCGTGAACCGCTGTATGCCAGCGAAGAGCTGTACGGCATCGTGCCGAAAGACCCACGCCGGCCATTTGACATCCGTGAAGTCATCGCCCGGATTACCGACGGCAGCGAGCTGCAGGAGTTCAAGGCGCGCTACGGCAAAACCTTGATCACCGGCTTTGCCCATCTGCATGGCTACCCGGTAGGCATCATTGCCAACAACGGCATCTTGTTTGCGGAAAGCGCGCTCAAGGGCGCGCACTTCATCGAACTGTGCAACCAACGCGGTATCCCGCTGGTGTTTTTGCAAAACATCACCGGTTTCATGGTCGGCAAAAAATACGAACAAGCCGGCATTGCCAAAGATGGCGCAAAGATGGTGACCGCCGTTGCCTGCTCGCACGTGCCCAAGCTCACCGTGGTGATCGGTGGCAGTTTTGGTGCCGGCAACTATGCGATGTGCGGCCGTGCCTACGGCGCACGTTTCTTGTGGATGTGGCCAAATGCACGGATCAGCGTGATGGGCGGCGAACAGGCCGCCAGTGTGCTGGCGACGGTCAAGCGCGACGGTATCGAAGCCAAGGGCGGTGTATGGACACCGGAAGAGGAAGACGCCTTCAAAGCCCCCATTCGCCAGCAGTACGAAGACCAAGGCAACCCGTACTATGCCACGGCACGGCTATGGGATGACGGCATCATCGACCCCGCCGACACCCGCCGCGTACTGGGGCTGGGGTTGTCGGCATCGCTCAATGCGCCGATGGAAGCGCGCACGCAGTTTGGCGTATTCAGGATGTAAGTTTTTTCGAAAACAGCAGCTTGTCGCTTAAAGTTGTCGTATTCATGCAGGAAATCCTTGCAAAGTGATGTTAGCCTCGGCAGTCCGCCCCCGAGGAGAGCTGTCGCATGGCTATTTGGAAAGACCCCACCCCGGCCCCGAAGGCTGCCGAACCTGTACGCTTCGAGCCACCGGCACCCACCCCAATACCGGCCGAACCGGTGGTATCGCAGACTGCACCGATTCGCACTGCTGATGCTGCGGCACGCGAATCGGTGATCGCCTCGGATCTGATCATCGAGGGCAAGATTGAAGGCTCGGGCCATGTGCGCATTGCTGGCAAGTTCAAGGGTGACATCAAGGTGCAGGGCAATCTCAGCATTGACCAAGGCGCCAAAGTGTCCGGCGGCGTGTCTGCCAATAAGGTCACATTGGCCGGCGAATTGGACGGTAATATCGCTTCGGCCAAACAGGTCGAGTTGCTGTCCAGTGGCGCGATTAACGGCGACCTCAAGGCCGGCAGTTTGACCGTGGCCGCGGGCTCACGCATTCGTGGCCATGTGGAGTGTGGCTGGGGCGATGTCAAACCGGCTGCGAAAATGGAGAGTGGCGGCGCTGCATGAGTGCCGTTCGCCCGGGCGAGGCCGGCGCCACCCGCGCCTGCCCGCATTGCAAGGCCACCATTCTGGAAAGTTCGGCGGTCTGCCCGGCCTGTCGCGGGCATTTGCGTTTTGATGCCTCAGCCAGCGATGCCGCACAGCGGTTTGTGCCGTTGCAAGTGGAAGGCACGATCAACGGCAACGACACCGGCAGCTTCGAATACACGATGGTGGTGGTGATCCGCAACGAACGTGGCGAGGAAGTGGGCCGTCACGTTGCCGGCGTCGGTGCCGTGCATCCGGGTGAAGCACGCAGCTTCAACGTGACCGTGGAAGCGGTACCGGTAGGCGTCGGCAAGCGCCGGTTAAAGCACTAGAGACGAGTTCAACGCTGATACGCAACAGTGCTCTGACACCATTTTTGTGTCTTGATTTGAGTTTTGCAGAGCGCCTCATCAAGTACCTGGCGATCGTCGACGACGCTACCCACGAAACCGTCGCGATCAAGGTGGAGCGCGTGATCTCCAGCTTGAGCATGATGCGCGTGCTCAAGCACCTGACGCTCTCGCGCGGCCTTCGGCAAGTCATCCATGCCAACAATGGCCCGGAATTTCTGGGCGAGGTATTCGTCGAATGGACCAAGACCAACGGCATGGACAGCCAGTACACCCAGCCGAGCAAGCCCAACCAGAACGTCTATATCGAACGCTCCAATCGCACCTTCCGCGAAGAACTGCTGGACCAGCATCTGTTCCTGTGGATAGATGACATTCGCGAAGCCGTCCCCACCAAACCCGCAACATGGCCTACGACGGACAAGGCAACCTCGCCAGCAAAAACGGCACCGGCTATACCTTCGACTACGGCAACCGCCTAAGAAGCACCGCAGGGCTGGGCTACCGCTACGACGCCGACGGCCGCCGCGTGCGCCAAGACAGCGCCGGCACCAGCCTGAAGTACAGCGACTACGCCAAAGACGGCCGCCTGCTCTGGCAACGCGACGAACCCAACAGCAAGCGCATCAACAACGTCTATCTGGCCGGCAGCCTATTGGCCGAAATCACCCGCCCCATCGGCAGCAACGCGCCCACCATCAGCTACTTCCACACCGATGCCCTAGGCAGCCCCATCGCCAAAACCAATGCAGCGGGCGCTATCATCGAAACCAGCGAGTACGAACCGTATGGGAGGCTGCTCAACAGAAACAACGATGACCGCGCCGGGTACACCGGGCATGTGATGGATGCGGTGAGCGGGCTGACGTATATGCAGCAGCGCTATTACGATCCCGCCATCGGAGCGTTCCTGAGTGTTGATCCCGTCACGGCTTACAGCAATCCGGTGGGGGCGTTTAATCGGTATCGATACGCCAACAATAATCCGTACATGTTCACTGATCCGGATGGGCGAAGGGGCAAATTTCAATATCTTCACGTAGTGGGGCAAAGGCTTCCCCAAGTCGAATTTGAGCGTCAGATGAATTATGTAATTAGCAATACAGAAGGTGCACAAGAGGCCATTGATTACATACTTGACCAAGACATTGATGTAACGATTGCCGCCAGTCCTAGCCGGGAATGGGCTGCCGTTAGAGACGAGTCAGAGAAATATTTCATGGTGCTTGCTGATCCCGAGCGAACTATCCAGTATCGGCGAGGCGGGGCGGTATATGTTCTGCCCATATTTCTGGCGCTAAAGCACGAGCTAAACCATGGTGTCAAATTTGCGAAACGTGGGGGGAAAAATAATCGAAAAAACGATAAGCGCGCCAATGATATGGAAGAAGAGGATGTAACCAACCAAGAGGAAGGGGAAGCAAAGGGGTACGATCAGCCGGGTCGCCGAAATCATAACGATGGAACATACATAGATATACCCTTACCTCTATGTCAGGGGTGCTACAAGTGAATAAAATAGTTGCAGTATTTCTGATTGGCGCGCTATCAATTGTCCAAGTTGATAGTTGTCGCGCCGCTGATAAAATAAGCAACCCGCTTGTCAATGACTCGGGGGGAAGCTTCGTAATAATGATGCTCGATCCAAGCTTAGAGTATGTTGACACTAAGATTGATGAGGTTTTCATTCTTAATAATAGCTCGCTTCGCTATAAGGTATCTACCCCAAGTGTTGTAAGGCGTTTCAATTCCGTGATGCCGACTGAAGGATCGCAACAAGCGATGTTGCCTGATTGGTACCAATTCGTGCCAGGGGCGGTTCTCAAATTCTCGGACGGAAGACAATACTTGTATGACGGTTGCTATATTAGGGTCTCGCCGCGTGGAGCTTACTATCTGGCTTCCGATGATTTGCAAGTTATGGTCGATCAATTATCGTTTTCTAAGCATCAACGATGCGAGTGAAGAGCCGGGACACCCACCAATCAATTAATGGGGTCAGGTACATTTATCGTACAGCAAGCAAGTTGCGGCCTTTGTTG
>NZ_CALMPC010000125.1:0-1008 GCF_937872235.1 uncultured Thermomonas sp. | reverse complement strand
GCGGCGGCAGCTGCAATGTGGCGATCCAGTGCCGCAACACGCGGGCGCGGCGCGATGGAGCCAGCTGCAGCAAGCCCGTCACACGCAAGGTGTGGGCATCCACCGCAACCTCGGTCAGTGCCTTGCTATCCTCGATGTGCAGCAACTGTGCGGCATCGGTACAAAGTGCGGCGCTGCGGGCGAAGGCCGCCGCCGCGTGCGGCCAGCGCTGGTGCAGCATCGGCAACACCTGATTGCGCAGGAAATTGCGATCAAACCCGGTGTCGGTGTTGCTGGGGTCGTCGATCCAGTGCAGGTCTTCGCGCTGTGCAAGTGCCTGCAACTGTTCGCGCGGGAAATTCAACAACGGCCGCCATAACCAGCCGTGCGCGAATGCGCGCCAATCGCGCATCGCCGCCAGCCCATCCACCCCGGAGCCGCGCAGGGCCCGCAGCAGGAAGGTTTCGGCTTGATCGTCCTGATGATGGGCCAACACCAGAATGTCATCGGTCGCCATGGCGTTGGCAAATGCCGCATGTCGCGCCGCCCGCGCCGCAGCTTCCAAACCCAGCCCGCTGCGGCTATCCACCTGTACTCGCGCCAGCGTCAATGGCACCGACAAGGCATCACACGCGCGTTGGCAATGTGCGGCCCACTGATCGGCCGCTGGGTGCAAGCCGTGATGCACGTGAACCGCACGCAAGCCCTGCCTTCGCACGGCGGCATCACTGGCAAGCAGATGCAGCAACACCGTCGAATCCAGACCGCCGCTGAAGCCGACAAGAAGGGGGTACGGCGCGGGCAAGATGAACTTCAACGGGGCCAAGTCTTGGATGCGGGCAGGCAACAATCGGATGGTGCGCCGAGCAATACTCAGCGCTCATTCCAGCGTATCAAATGCCTATTTGAAAACGTCAATCCGCGACGCAGGTGCCATTGGCGAGCCGGTCTTGCAGGTATAGGCCGTAGCGAATGCGGGTTGCTGCATCAGCGGCACATTGGCGCGCCATTGGCCGGGTGCGCGCACGT
>NZ_CALMPC010000124.1:0-3133 GCF_937872235.1 uncultured Thermomonas sp. | reverse complement strand
CTGCCAACTCCACCCATGCGTGTGCTTGAAACGCACTCTGTTGTGGCTTTATGCCAAGTTGCAAGGCTGGTTGAAACCCACGCAAGCGCAGCCAGCCATACAGCAATAACGATTGGCGCAGGCAGCTGGCCGTCACTGCGCCATGCCGACCTGCGATGGCGGCCAGCCGTGCCAACTGTTGTGCATCATCGATATCCATGGGGTTGGGAGTACGCGCGGATGTGCGTTGCGTGATCCATTCAATGATGCGCCGGCTGCGCGCGTAGCCGGTGATGGCCAAACTTGCATGAAGAATGGGTAATCCCACCAAGCAAGCAAGCAAGCGCCCGCGATCCGGCCAAGCCAATGCACGCCAGCCGTCAAGCCTGCGCCCCATTTATTGCACCGTCACCAAGCCCGCAGCGACCAGTTGTTGCACTAGGGCCAATAGGTCGTGTTCGATTTGGGGCAACGGGGCATCAAATTCAGCGTGGATACAATCCCGTACGGTTTGGAGGTTGCCATGCGTCCCTAATAATTTCCAGATCCTCGTGCCCACAGGATCCAGTCCAAAGTACTGTTCACTGGCCAAATCCAGCAGCACCAGTTCACCACCCACTTCCTGCACCATCACGGCAGAAGAAGGCGCTACCGTATTGGCAAGGGTGACGGAAAGATTGGGGACGGTCATGCTTGAACCTGCGGAGTTGACGTGCACAGGGTAGGACAAGGAACGATGCAAGGTAAAGAAACGGAAGATTTAAACCCAATGCGGTCCCGATTGCTGGCGTGGCTGCGGCCGCATACGTGGGCGTTGTTGCTCTGCGTGGGTCTGATGTTGGTGCAAAGCATGGCGACGCTGTTGCAGCCTTGGCTGGGGGGGCGGCTGGCGGACCGGCTGTTGCTTGGGGAAGGCATTGCGCGGCTGGCTTTGGTCTTGTTTGCGTTGGTGTGTGCGCAGGCATTGCTGGGTTATGTGGTGTCCGCGCAGTTGCAGCAGGTTTCTGGGCGTTTGCTGGCAGATGCTGGGGCGCAAGTGCATGCGCAGTTGCAGGCCCTGCCGCTGGCTTGGCACCAGCAGCGCCAGCGTGGAGATGTATTGGCGCTGATGACGGGAGATTTGCATCGCTTGAGTGGGTACGTCAGCGGGTTTTTGGTGCCGCTATTGCCACTGTTGCTGACATTGGCCGGGGCGCTGTTGATGATGTTCCGGTTGGCACCGGCGATTGCGCTGGCGATGGCGGTGTTGCTGCCGTTGCTGTTTGTGTTGATCAAACTGGCAGGCAGGGCGTTGCGACCCCTAGGGCATGCATCGATGCAGGCTTGGGCCGATTGGTATGCATCGGCGGAGCAAGGTCTGGAACTATTGCCACTGATCAAATCCAATGCGGCCAGCAATCGCGAAAATCTACAATTCGCTGCGCGCTGTGAGCATGTGTATCAAACCGAGCTGCGCCGGGTGATGTTGGAAGGTGCAATTTCGCCGGTGGTGCAAATACTGGGTGCCGGCACCGTTTTGCTATTGCTGGGGACGATGGGGGCGGCAGTGGTGCGCGATGGGATGGGCACGGGCACCTTGGTCAGCTTGTTTCTGTATGGGTTGGTCTTGATCAACCCGATCAGCCAGTTGGCCAATGTGTATGGTGCAACACAAAGCGTCCGGGGCGCAGCGCAACGCCTGCAGGCCGCGTTATCAGCAGCACCAGAAATCGACACCGGCACCCGCAGCGCACTGCCTGCTAACACGGCAATCACGTTTACCGGGCTTGACTTTGCCTACCCGGAGCGCGCGGTGCTGTTTCAAGGGTTCAACCTTGCGGTGGAACATGGCGAAACGATTGCGTTGACCGGTACCAATGGTGCTGGCAAGAGCACCTTGATTCATTTGCTCTTGCGCTTACTGGAGCCACAAGCAGGCACCATTGCGATTGGTGGCGTGGACGTGCGTGATTTTACGTTGACCGCGTTGCGTGAGCAGATTGGTTTGGTATCGCAACAGGTGCTGCTGTTCAACGCCAGCGTGCGCGACAACATTGCATATGGGCGGGTTGATGCCGATCCGTCAGCCATTGAGCGCGCTGCGCGGGCGGCGCGCGCGCATGATTTCATCTGTGGGTTGCCGGATGGCTACGACACCTTGGTGGGTGACAATGGCGTGCGTTTGTCGGGCGGTCAAAAGCAGCGATTGGCCTTGGCGCGCGCGTTGTTGAAAGACCCGCCCATCCTGATTTTGGATGAAGCCACCGCGATGTTTGACCCGGTGGGTGAGTTGGAGTTCATCGAAGCGTGCCGCGATGTATTGGCCAACCGCACGGTGATTTTGATCACCCATCGCCCCGCCAGTTTGGCCTTGGCCGATCGCATCGTGCGCTTGGATGGCGGGCAGGTTCAGGGATAAACAGCGGCCGAGTGCGCAGGTGATGCGCACCGATTTCAGCGCGGCATCAGGGTTTGTTGGACGGCGATATCCAGTGCATGTGTGGCGTCGGTATCTAGCGGGTCTGCACGCAGCGCATGTACTGCTTGGGCAAGTTGCGCCGCCCCCACAAAGCCGCAGCTGGCGGTGAGTTTGTGCAGCTCGGCACGCACGGCGGCGGCATCTGCCTGTTGGATGGCGGCGTGGATGCGCGCGTGTTGTTCGGGTAATTCTTGTAGGAACAAGCCGCGCAGCGCACTGACGTGGGCCGGGTTGCCGCCGACTGCTGCCAGCGCTTCGGCATCATTCCACAGGGCGGGGTGTGCGGCGGTAACAGTGGGCAAATGCCGTCGCAGCGCGGTATGTAGGCTGTCCATCGACATCGGTTTTTGCAGCACCTCCAAAAACCCTGCGGCATGCAGTTGTGCGCAAGCGGCGGCATCGGCATGGGCGGTATGCGCCAACGCTGGTGTGCAAATGCCACGGTGACGCAGGCGTTGCAGCAGGGTATCGCCACGCCCGTCGGGGAGATGGGCGTCGATCAACAGCAGATCGAAGCGGTGCTGGGTGCAGGCGTGTTCGGCATCGGCCACGCGACAGGCAAGCTGCACCGTTGCCGGCAAAGTGACTGCGGCATCGTGCAGGAAGCTGGCACTGACCGGGTCGTCCTCTACGATAAGTAGGCAGGCAAGCGCGGTGGGGCGTGGATTCATCGCAACGACCTCAATGGTTTGTATG
>NZ_CALMPC010000123.1:0-12300 GCF_937872235.1 uncultured Thermomonas sp. | reverse complement strand
CTGCCGCCGCCGTGGGCCAGCGCGATGCGCAGCTTCGGCAGCCGTTCCAGCACGCCGCCGAACACCAGGCAGCAGGCGGCGCGCGACTGCTCCGCCGGCATCCCGACCAGCCACGGCAGCCAGTATTTCGGCATCGACTCGGCGCCCATCATGTCCCACGGATGCACCAGGATCGCCGCGCCCAGCTCGCTGGCGGCTTCGAAGAACTCGAACAGCTCCGGTGCGTCCAGGTTCATGGCCTCGACGTGGCTGCCGATCTGCACGCCCTGCAGGCCCAGTTCGTCCATGCAGCGCTCCAGCTCGCGCACCGCCAGCGAAGGCGATTGCAACGGCACCGTGCCGATGCCAGCGTAGTGGCGCGGAAAGTCGCGGCAGGTCTGCGCCATGTGGTCGTTGAGCGATATGTGCAGTTCCAGCGCCTGGTGCGCCTTGGCCCAGTAGCTGAACATCACCGGCACGGTGGACAGCACCTGCACCTGCACGCCGAAGCCGGCGTAGTCGTCGATGCGGATCTGCGGGTCCCAGGTCTTCGGCCAGATCTCGCGGAAGAACTTGCCGTCCTTGTAGATCCGGTGACGTCCGTCATCCCCGTGGTGGATCACCGGGAAGCGGGCGTCGCCGTATTTCGTGGCAAGGTCCGGCCAGTCGCGCGGCAGGTAGTGGGCGTGGGTGTCGATTTTGAGCATGACGCGATTCTAGGCCCTAGTGCGGGATATGGCGTCAGCAACTCGCCGCTAGCCCTGTTCCAGCAACCGCTTCGCCGCCGCACGCGCCTCATCACTGACATCCGCACCGCCCAGCATGCGGGCGATTTCCTCGATGCGGCCAGCACTGTCCAGGGCGAGCACCGCCGATTGGGTGATGCCATCTTGCGCGGCTTTGCTGACGCGATATTGGGTGTGGCCGGCTGCCGCCACTTGCGGTTGGTGGGTGACACACAGCACTTGCTTGGATGCGCCAAGCTGCCGCAGTTTGGCGCCCACGGCAGCGGCCACGGCGCCACCGATGCCGGCATCGACTTCATCGAAGATCATGCAGGGCACGGCGTCCTGGCCTTGGGTGGCCACTTCGATCGCCAGCGAAATGCGCGAAAGTTCGCCACCCGAGGCCACTTTGCGCAGTGGGCGCGGCGGTTGGCCGGGGTTGGCGGCGACCAGGAATTCGGCGCGTTCGCTGCCGTTTGGATCCGGTATTGGATGGGCGTTGGCTTCGAGTTGGACGTCAAAATGACCCCCGGCCATGCCCAGTTCGGCAATCAGCAGCGTCACGGCGGTAGCCAGGGTGCTGCCGCAATCGCGGCGCGAGGCGCGCAGTGCATCGGCGGCGTGTTGCCAATCGCTTTGCGCGCTGGCGATAGCGCGATCCAGCCGTTGCAGGGTGGCATCGGCATCGGCCAGTGCATCCAGTTCGATGGCGAGCGCGTCACGATGGGCAGCAAGTTGGTCGGCAGGCACGCGGTGTTTGCGCGCCAAATCCTGCACGCGGGTGAGCTGGCGTTCGATCTCGGCCAGCGCATCGGGGTCCAGCTCCAAATCGCCACGGATGCGTTCCAGCAGGGCGAGTGCTTCATCCAGTTGGATGACTGCCGAGTCCAGCAGTGCATCCACATCACGCAAACGTGGCTCGTGGGCGACTTCACGTTGCAACCCGCTGCGCAGGTGCTGCACGCGGCTGGCCAGTGCGTCATCACCATTCAATGCAGTCAGCCCCGCTTCGCAAGCAGCAATGAGCGACGCCGCATGCGCGTGGCGGCGGTGGTTGGCGTCAAGTTCGGCCAGCACGGCAGGCTCCAGTGGCTGCGCCTGCAATTCGTGCAATTGGTGTTGCAGCCACTGTTGGCGGTCGGCCACATCGCCACGGGCGAGCAGGCTGGCGCGTTCTTCGGACAGTTGCTTCCAGCGTGTGGCGGTGTTGCGCACCGCGTCGAGCAGTGTGGCGTGGCGGGCAGCGGCATCGAGCAAATCCGTTTGCTGGCCGCGCACCAACAAGGCTTGTTGGGCGTGTTGGCCGTGGATTTCTACCAGTAATCGCGCAAGTTCAGTCAATTGCGCGATGGTGGCAGCACGGCCATTGATCCATGCCTTGCTGCCACCGTCTGCGCGCAGTGTGCGGCGTAGTTGGCAGGTGTCGCCCTCATCCAGTTCCGCGTCGGTCAGCCAAGCGCGGGCAAGCGGCGCATCGGCAAGATCAAACTCGGCTTCCAGCTCGGCGCGCTGTGCGCCATGGCGCACCACACCGGCATCGGCGCGGGCACCGGACAAGAAGCCCAGCGCATCCACCAGCAAGGATTTGCCAGCGCCGGTTTCACCGGAAATCACGGTCATACCCGCGCCAAACTCCAATGCGGCATGGGCAACAACGGCAAAATCCCGGATGGAAAGTCGAGTCAACATGGCTGCGCATTGTGCCTGCGCCCGCTTGCATGCGGTAGCGGTTGCGGCATACAACATGAGGATGGCTCGAAAAACTGCCCACGACATTGCCCAAGACCCGCGTGCCCGGCAACTGCTGCGCACCTTGGTGGCGCGGCATATCCGCTCTGGCGAGCCGGTGGGCTCGCAGACCTTGGCCAAGCACGCGGGGCTGGATGTCAGCCCGGCCACCATCCGCAATATTCTGGCCACGCTGGAAGATGCCGGCCTGCTGGCCGCGCCGCATAGCAGTGCCGGCCGTGTGCCCACCGCACAGGGCTATCGCTTGTTTGTGGATACCCTGTTGCAGGTCAAGCCCTTGGCCGAGAGCGAAACCCGGAACTTGCGCAGCAGCTTGCAGGTGGGCGCGGGTACCCGCGCATTGCTGGACAGCACGTCGGAATTGCTGTCCACCATGACCCATTTTGCCGGTATGGTGAGTGTGCCCAAGCGTGAAAGTTTTGCGTTCCGGCAAATTGATTTTGTGGCACTGGACCCGCAGCGGGTGTTGGCCATCGTGGTGTTTGCCGATGGCGAGGTGCAAAACCGCGTGGTGCAACTGCGGCGCGTGGTGACGCCGTCAGAACTGGAACAGGCAGCCAACTATCTGAACACGCATTTTGCCGGGCAACCGCTGGGCTTGATTCGTGCAGGGTTGTTGGGCGAACTGCGCGCAGCACGCAGCGAGATGGAACGGCTGTTGGCCAGCTCGCTGGAATTGGCCGAGCAAGCCTTTGCCCCCGCCAATGAGGACGACATGCTGGTGGCCGGGCAGACCCGCTTGCTGGGCCTGCAGGATATGGCCGACATGGAGCAGCTGCGCGCGCTGTTCGAAGCCTTCGCCGAAAAGCGCGAGCTGCTGCAATTGCTGGAACGCACCGCCAAAGCGCCGGGGATGCGCGTATTTATTGGCGAAGAGGCTGGCCTTGCATCATTGGAAGGGATGTCACTGGTGGCTGCGCCGTACGGCCGCGATGGCCGCGTGCTGGGGGTGTTGGGCGTGATTGGCCCCAGCCGCATGGCCTATGAACGGGTGATCCCGGTGGTGGATGCGGCAGCGGCGCTGTTGGGGGCCGCCTTGAATCCGGAGAGCTGAGCCCCCATCCCCGGTGGCAGTGCGGCATTGGGCCGCGAATTCAAGCCGTGGACATGAGCATGGACCCGACGCAGGACACTAACGACGCCACCAACGAGGTGGATTCGCACGACCCCATCGAAGCACTGCACGCCGAAATCGAGCAGCTCAAGGCGCAATCCTTGGTCGAGCGCGCTGATCTGGACAACCAGCGCAAACGCTTGGCCCGCGACATCGAAATGGCGCGCAAGTTTGCCAACGAGCGTTTGCTGAGCGATTTGCTTCCGGTCTTCGATAGCCTGGATGCCGGTTTGAATGCGGCAAGTGGTGATACCGGCGCACTGCGCGACGGGATGGAATTGACCTACAAGCAGCTATTGAAAGTGGCGGCCGATAACGGCATGGAAGTACTGGACCCCACCGGCCAGCCGTTCAATCCCGAGCATCACCAGGCCATCAGCCAGGGCGAGTCCGAGGGCGTTGCGCCCGGGCATGTGATCACCGTGTTCCAGAAAGGCTATGTGCTGAACGGACGGCTGTTGCGTCCGGCATTGGTCATCGTGGCGAAGCACGATTGACCGCAATTGATTGTTGCCAGGCCTTGAAGCCGGCTTCGGCATCCCCAAATAACGACCATCGGCGCAGTGCGCCATTGCATACCAAACTCAAGAGGACACTGTCATGGGCAAGATCATCGGCATCGACCTGGGGACCACCAACTCCTGCGTTTCCATCATGGAAGGCGGCAAAGCCCGCGTCATCGAAAACAGCGAGGGTGACCGCACCACCCCGTCCATCGTGGCATGGACCAAAGACGGCGAAGTGCTGACCGGCGCATCCGCCAAGCGGCAAACCGTCACCAACCCGAAGAACACCTTCTACGCGGTGAAGCGCCTGATTGGCCGCAAGTTCACCGACGCCGAAGTGCAAAAGGATTTGGGTCTGGTGCCGTACACCATCACCCAGCACGACAATGGCGATGCGTGGGTGGCATTGGCCGATGGCAAGAAGCTGGCGCCGCAGGAAGTCTCCGCCAAAGTGCTGGAGAAAATGAAGAAGACCGCCGAAGCCTTCCTGGGCGAAACCGTCACCGAGGCGGTCATCACCGTGCCGGCTTACTTCAATGACAGTCAGCGCCAAGCCACCAAGGATGCCGGTCGCATTGCCGGCCTTGATGTGAAGCGCATCATCAACGAGCCGACCGCGGCCGCGCTGGCCTATGGCCTCGACAAGGGCGACAGCAAGGATCGCAAGATCGTGGTGTATGACCTCGGTGGCGGTACCTTCGACGTGTCGATCATTGAAATCGCCAACATCGACGGTGAAAAGCAATTTGAAGTACTGGCCACCAATGGCGATACCTTCCTGGGTGGCGAAGACTTCGACAATCGGGTCATCGACTACTTGGTGGAAGAATTCCAAAAGACCGATGGTGTGGACCTGCGCAAGGATCCGCTGGCCCTGCAACGCCTGAAGGATGCGGCCGAGCGTGCCAAGATCGAGCTTTCCAGCAACCAGCAGACCGACGTCAACCTGCCGTACGTGACGGCCGACGCCACCGGTCCCAAGCATCTGAACATCAAGCTGACCCGCGCCAAGCTGGAAGCTTTGGTCGACGATCTGGTGAAGAAGACCATCGAGCCGTGCCGCGTGGCATTGAACGATGCCGGCCTGCGTGCGTCCGACATCAATGACGTGATTTTGGTCGGCGGCCAGACCCGCATGCCGAAGGTGCAGGCCGCCGTGGCCGAGTTCTTCGGCAAGGAGCCGCGCAAGGACGTCAACCCCGACGAGGCCGTGGCTATTGGTGCTGCGGTGCAGGGTGGCGTGTTGGCCGGCGACGTGAAAGACGTGCTGCTACTCGATGTCACTCCGCTGAGCCTGGGTATCGAAACCTTGGGCGGCGTGTTCACCAAGATCATCGAGAAGAACACCACCATCCCGACCAAGGCTTCGCAAACCTTCAGCACCGCCGAAGACAACCAGAGCGCGGTGACGGTGCATGTGCTGCAAGGCGAGCGCGAACAGGCCCGCTACAACAAGTCGCTGGCCAAGTTCGACCTCACCGGCATTGATGCTGCCCCGCGCGGCATGCCGCAGGTGGAAGTGAGCTTTGACATCGACGCCAACGGCATCGTGCACGTCACCGCCAAGGACAAGAAGACCGGCAAGGAACAGAAGGTCGAAATCAAGGCGGGCTCGGGTTTGAATGACGATGAAATCCAACGCATGGTGCAGGACGCCGAAGCCAATCGTGAAGAAGACAAGCGCTTCCACGAGCTGGTGACGGCACGCAATCAGGCCGATGGTTTGATCCATGCCACCCGCAGTACCATCAAGGACAACGGCGACAAACTGCCGGGTGAGGCGATCGGTCGCGCTGAAGGTGCCATCGCCGAGCTTGAAACCGCGATGAAGGGTGACGACAAGGGCCAGATCGAAGCCAAGGCCAAAGCGTTGGAAGAGGCCGGTCAAGCCCTGTTCGCCGCTGCTGCCGCTGCGGGTCAACAGCAAGGCGCATCGGCGGATGCCGGCAAGCCGGCCGATGATGTGGTGGATGCCGAGTTCACCGAGGTCAAGGACGACAAGAAGGATTGACCGGGGTTTAGCATCGTCAACGCCCAAACGCCCGATATCGGGCGTTTGGTGCGTCAGGGGGAAAGATGGGCAAAGGGCGGATGGAAGCATTCAGTGATGGGGTGATCGCGGTGATCATCACCATCATGGTGTTGGAACTGAAAACTCCGCACGCCGCCACTTGGCAGGCATTGCTGGCCAATACACCTGCATTTTTAAGCTATGTGCTGAGCTTTGTGTATGTCGGTCTGTACTGGAATAACCATCACCACTTGCTGCATGCTGCAGAGCGGGTCGATGGCCGGGTGTTATGGGCCAACTTGTTCTTTCTGTTCTGGCTGTCGCTGTTCCCCTTTGTCACCTCATGGGTCAATGAAGCCGAGCCCATGCCGGCGTCAATCCCCACGGCCATGTATGGTGTGGTGCTGTTGATGGCGGCGGTGGCGTGGATGCCGCTTTCCTACACGTTGATGCGCTGCAACGGTGGCAACAATGGCGTGCTGGGGCGTGCACTCGGCGGCCAACGCGGTGACTGGAAAGCCAAATTGTCGCTTGCAATCTATGCCGCCGGGATTGCGTTGGCCCTTTTAGCCCCAATCTTCTCTTGCATCCTGTACGCGTTGGTCGCGGTGCTGTGGATCGTGCCGGACCGACGCATTGAATACCAGTTGAAACAACACCCATGAGCAAACGCGACTACTACGAAGTGCTGGGCGTGGCCCGCAATGCCAGCGATGATGAGCTGAAGAAGGCCTATCGGCGCAGCGCGATGAAGCATCACCCCGACCGCAACCCCGGTGACAAGGCGGCGGAAGCGGCGTTCAAGGAGTGCAAGGAAGCCTATGAGGTGCTGAGTGACGGCGGCAAGCGCCGCATGTACGACCAGCATGGTCACGCCGCATTCGAGCATGGCATGGGCGGCGGCAACGCCGGGCCGGGTTTTGGCGGCGCCGACATGGGCGATATTTTCGGCGACATCTTCGGCAATATTTTTGGCGGTGGCCGCCAACAGCGCCCCCGGCGTGGCGCCGATGTGGGTTACATGATGGAGCTGGATCTGGAAGAGGCCGTGGCCGGCATCGACAAGCAGATCCACATCCCCACCTTGGCCAATTGCGAGCCGTGCAAGGGCAGTGGCTCGGCCGATGGCAAAGTGGATACCTGCACCACCTGCAAGGGCCGCGGCCAAGTGCATATGCAGCGCGGTCCGTTCACCATGCAGGCGCCGTGTCCGCATTGCGAAGGCAGTGGCAAGTCCATTGCCAACCCCTGCAAATCCTGCAATGGCAATGGCAGGGTGGAAGAAGAGAAAACCCTGTCGGTGAAAATCCCGGCGGGTGTGGACAATGGCGACCGCATCCGCCTGGCAGGCGAAGGTGAAGCTGGCCCTGCCGGCGCGCCGCCGGGTGATTTGTATGTGGAAGTGCGGGTGCGCGAACACGCCATCTTCCAGCGTGATGGCGATGACCTGCATTGCGAAGTGCCCATCCGCATTTCACAGGCGGCATTGGGCGATAGTGTGCGCGTACCCACCTTGGGCGGTGAAGTGGAGCTGCGTATTCCGGCCGAAACCCAGACCGGCAAAGTGTTCCGGTTGCGCGATCGCGGGGTGAAGTCGGTGCGCAGTCGCGCGCCTGGCGATCTGTATTGCAAGGTGGTGGTGGAAACCCCGGTCAATCTGACTGCCGAGCAGCGCAGCTTGCTGGAGCAGTTTGAAAGCACCTTCGGTGGCGAAGGCGCACGTCGGCATTCGCCCAAAGCCAGCACCTTTTTGGATGGGGTGAAGGGCTTCTGGGATCGAATGGTTTCCTGAGCCACCAACCGCCCGCAGCGGCGCTTGCGAACGTAGAATTCGGGCTCCCCTGCGGAGCCCGTTTTCGTTGAACACATCCCCACTCATTGGCATCGTCGGTAGCGCCGGTGCATATGGTCGTTGGTTGCGCAGGTTTTTTGAGGCGCAGATGGGCTTGACCGTCATCGGCCATGACCCGGCCGATGCCACATCGCACAGTGAGGAAGATCTGCTCACGCGCGCCGATGTGCTGCTGTTTTCGGCGCCGATCCGGTACACGCCCGCGTTGATCGAACGCTACATCGCGCAATCCGCCGGCCGCGAGGCGGGCAAATTGTGGCTGGATATCACCTCGGTGAAAGTGGCCCCGGTGGCGGCGATGCTGCATTCGCAAGCCGAGGTGGTGGGCCTGCACCCAATGACCGCACCGCCCAAATCACCCACCTTGCGCGGGCGCGTGCTGGTGGTCTGCGCGGCACGCATAGCACGCTGGAAACCGTGGCTGTCCGCATTGCTGGCGGCGTTGGAGGCCGAATGTGTTGTCGCCACACCAGAGCAACATGACCGCGCAATGGCATTGGTGCAGGCGCTGGTGCATGCGGGGCACTTGGCGCAGGCGAGTGTGTTGAATGATCCTGCGGCGCGACCGGGAGCGCTTGAGACCTTGCTGCCGTTTCGGTCAGCATCGTTTGAAATGGATGCAGCTATCGCCGCCCGCATCTTGTCGCTGAATCCTTCGATCTATGAAGACATCCAATTCGGCAATCCGTATGTGCCGGATGTACTGCGCAGGGCGGCCGAACGTCTGCATCGCATCGCCACGCTGGTGGGACAGGGCAGTGACGCCGCACGCAATGCCTTTCGCCAGGAGTTCTTGCTGCACAACCAGCAAGGCTTCGGTGATGTGGTATTGGCCGAGGGCAATTACACCTTCGAGCGGCTGGGCTATCTGTTGGCCGACCTGCATGACGAGCACAGCATGAGCATCCATTTGCCGGAAGATCGCCCCGGCTCCCTGCGTGACCTGCTGCAGATCTTCGAGCGGCATGGCGTCAATATCGCCTCGTTGCATTCCTCGCGGACACCTGCGGGCGAGGTGCATTTCCGGTTTGGGTTTAGTCGCGATACGCGGCCAACGCAGCTTTCTGAGGTTGCGCAAACTTTGCAGGGAAGTGGAATTGGACGGGTCTTGCCCGATTGAACGGTCACATTCTGGAGGTGAACGGTGGCGGAATAGTGTGAACCATGACGTTTATCAATAAACAGAGTGCATAAATTGGCTATTGTTGGCACCTGTACAAACAGGTATCGCCTGTCATGACATTCCGTTCCCCCGCGGGATCCTCCTCTGAGTTCCAGCACCCTTACGGGTCATTGCTTGACGCCTTGCAAAAGCGCGTTCTAGATAGCGTAGTGCCTGCGTTGGACAGCAGCCTGTCCGAATTGGACGACTATCTATTCGACCGCAGCCAAAGTGGCGAACAAGCGCTGGGCATGTTGGCTCTGCGTGAAATGCGCCGGGTGCGCGCAGACATGTCCAAAACCTTTCGCCAAAGCGTTGCCGATCGTTTTCGCGAGCTACGTAAACGGCGTGCTCCGGAAGATGGCGAAGCCGTTGGGCTTGGTCTGAGCTTGTTGTCCGATCAGGATTTAGAGCAGCAATTGGCAGTGGATCAATTGGCGCAGTCGGTGTTGCGTAATGCCTTGCCGGCGTTCGAAGTCGCCACGCAGCGCTTATGCGTCGTCGTGGGCCAGCCGCAATTGGAGTCCAATGCCAATCCGTTGGGCCCGGCATTTCTGGCCGCTGCCTTAGGGAAAGCGATGGGGCAGCTCGAAATCGAAGCCGAGCTGCGCATCGTGATCTTCAAGTTCTTCGAGCGCGCTCTGGGTGAAGTGTTGGCCGAGTTGTACGATCGTTGCAATGGGCTGATGGCCAGTGCCGGCGTGCTGCCCGAGCTTCGTGCCAGTGGTAAAACCCAGCATGCCGCGGGGAAGCACCATCCCAAGCGGCCAGAATCGCACGCCGAAGAGGCTGCCCAGGTAGCAGCACAGGCCGCAATGCAGGCGGCCTATCAGGACAACCAAGTCGCCCGACGCATGCCGGCACAAGCGGGATGGGACACCGCGCAAGTGCAGATCAATGCCGCCGATCAAGCCCTGTTTGCCAGCATGCTGGGGCAACTGCAAGGCTGGCGCAACGTCAATAACGTGGCACCGCAGCATGATTCGGCAGGCCCTGCCACCACGCTGTCCACGCATGACTTGTTGTCCATCCTGTCTTTGATGCAGCGCGAGGCTGACCCTGTGCCCATGCCGTCCACGCAGGGCGGCAAGCCGCAATCGTTTGCTGGCCAATTGCGCCAGCAGATGGCGCAGAGCGCACGCAAGCTGGGGGTCGCTAGCGACAACGTGACGCTGGATGGGCTTGATGGCGATGCCGTCGACCTGGTCGCTCTGCTTTTTGATGTACTGCTGGATGGGCCGCAATACAATTCCAATATCCGCCAAAAAATCGGCCGTATGCTGGTTCCGTTCGTCAAGGTCGCGGTTAAGGATCGCCGCATGTTCCTGTACAAGGAACACCCGGCACGGCGCTTGCTCAATACCGTGGCCGAAGCCTGCGAAGGCAATCGTGGTGAGGCGCCGCAAGAGCAGGAGCTGCTCGACCACGTTGACCACACCATTGACAGGTTAGTGTCCGAGTTCAATGAAGATGTCGCGATTTTCGAGGCACTTGAGCAAGACCTGCGCATGTACATGGCGCAGCATCGCAAGCGCTTTGAATTGGCCGAAAAGCGCACTACCGAAGCTCATCGCGGCCGCGAGCGGCTGGAGCAGGCCCGCACCGAAGTCAGCACTGACCTCGAGCAGCATCGTGGCGGGCGTGAACTGCCGTCGGTGATTGATGAGTTCCTATCCACCCATGGTCAGCACCATCTGACCCAGATTGTGCTGCGTGATGGGCGCGATTCAGCGCGTTATCAAGACGCACTGCAAGGTATCGACGCGCTCTTGATGGCGGTTGACGGGGCGATGCATGGCTTGGTAGTGCCTTTGCCGGAGGCCGAGTTATTGGCGATTCTGGCCAGTGCCGGCTGCGTCGGTGAAGACGGGCAAGCTGCACTGGAGGCCTTGGCTGACATTATCTCCAGGTTGTCTGTGGGGCAAGCCACAATCGCCAGCGACGAACGCATTCCGGCTCCGATCGTGCTGGCAGAGCCTCCCCCGCCGCCCACGCCGCAACTGGAAGTTGTTGGCGGTACTGAAGCGGTGGTCTGTGATGACAATCTGTTGACGCGCGTCAGCAAACTGAAAGTCGGCGACTGGTTGCAATTGCAAAGCGCAGACGGACAATTTGCACCGGCGAAAGTGTCGTGGATCAGTCCGATTTCCGCACGGTTGTTGCTGGTCAATCGGCGCGGGATTCGAGTACTGGTCGCATCCGTCCGTGAACTTGCGGTGATGGCCGCGCTAGGCAAGATCACCTTGCGTGATGGCGAAGCCGCATTCGATGATGCCATGCATCAGATGGCGGGGCGTTTGCGCGGAGCTGCCGCAAACGCCTGACGTCATGGGCCTGGCTGCGCACGTGCAAATGCGCGTGCGCAATGCTTGCTGCTGCAGCCTGCAGCCGCTAGCCTGCAGGCATGAATACACCGATTCGCATTCTGATCCACGGCAGCAGTGGCCGCATGGGGCAAGCCCTGCAGCGTTTGGGCAAACAACCTGCCAGCGGTTGCCAGGTTGTCGCTGCAGTGGCACGCCGCGTTGATCTGCGCGTTGTCGATGGCATCCCGCAATTTGCAGCCAGCGAGCTTTCCGGCGTGCCTGATTTCGATGTCGCCATCGACTTCAGTCTGCCGCAAGGATTTGATGCCATCTTGCAGCTGTGCCTTGCGCGCAAGGCTGCACTCGTCTCCGGCACGACCGGCTTGAGTGAAGCTCAGCAAGCTGCATTGGCGGCCGCCAGTGAGCGCATTCCGCTGATTTGGGCCAGCAATTTCAGTCTCGGTGTGGCGGTGTTGCATGATTTGGTCGAGCGCGCCGCAAGCATGTTGCAAGGCTGGGACTGCGACATCGTGGAAGCCCACCACACACGCAAGCAGGATGCCCCCTCAGGCACTGCATTGACCCTTGGCAGATCTGCCGAAGCCGGCGGTGCGCATCCGCATTACGCCAGCATCCGTGCCGGCGATATCGTCGGCGAGCATCTGGTGCAATTCACCTCCGCCGGCGAGCGTATCGAGTTGGTGCACCGCGCCCACAACCGCGACATCTTCGCGAGTGGGGCATTACATGTTGCACAGCGCCTGCATACCCGTCCGCCCGGGCAGTATCAGGTGAGTGAGTTGCTGAAGTGAATGCAGTCAGATTCTTGGGGGAGTGACTGAATAACGCGATATCGAACCTTGTACCGTGTTTTTGATGCTCAAAGCCATCACGGT
>NZ_CALMPC010000122.1:0-5346 GCF_937872235.1 uncultured Thermomonas sp. | reverse complement strand
CCAACAACAAGCCCACCTGCCTGCGGATGCACGGAACGTGAGTCTAGTAATTTTTCATCCAATAACTTCGCATAATGCATATTATGTCAAATGCGGACAAGGCCGAACATGGCTAGTGCATCCGGAATCGTCTAAAACCCGTGACAGGCCGCTCGGACAGGTACATCCAGTTGGCTGAGCTGAGCAAAGGTTCTGGACATGCCGAGGCGTTGCAGAGCGGCTTCACGCTTGGCTTTGCTGGCATGGCATTGATTGCGGGCCGTAGTGTGGCGATTGGTGCGCGGGGCCAAATATCGCGGGTTATGTACGACGTATCTAGGCGTTCGTGTTGTCAGAAGTGGCCGCTGGGCACGCGCTGAAGCAGCGTCGCGTTGATACGCCACCACTCGGTCCAACCGTTGCCCCGTCGCGCAGGCTTGCGATTGGTAGCTCACCGCTCGGTGTGCACCCAAGCATCGGTACAACTCATTGGCTGCCGCGGGTTTTGCAAGTACGAGGCAAAGCAGGAACAGCAACAACCACAGCGGCATCTTGGGCATGGCGGGCACATCCAATGGACTGCCTGTCAGCCTGCGATTTCAGATCGAGCATGGCAGTCGGTGCTTGCCCTGTGCTCACGTAGGAAAACAACGGGCTTAGTGCGATGACGCCAAATCATCGAGGATTGGGCAGCTGGGCCGATGGTCGCCATGGCACTGTTTGGCCAACCGCTCCAGGGTGCGCTGCATGGCTTGCAGCTTGCGGATTTTTTCGGCCAATTCGGCAGCGTGGCTGCGCGCCAGTTGTTTGACTTCGGCACTGGCGCGCTGCGGGTTGTCCCACAGTGCCAGCAGACTTTCGATTTGCTTGATCGAAAACCCCAGTGAACGGCCACGTTTGATGAAGCGCAGACGGTGCACGTCGGCATCGTTGTAAAGACGATAGTTGGCGAAGGTGCGGCCGCTGGGTCGGGTCAGGCCGATGCTCTCATAATGGCGGATCATCTTGGCCGACACACCGGTCAACGCTGCGGCTTGGCCAATATTGTGCAAGCCCTGCTGCAAGGCATCGGCAAGCTCTGGTCGGGTGGGTTTACTGGTCATCGGTGCGTCTCCTTCGGGTGCACATCAATCCTGCGCTTGCGGTGCCCAGCGCCGCAGCAGCAAGGCGTTGCTGACGACGCTGACACTGGATAACGCCATCGCCGCGCCAGCCAGCATCGGGTCGAGCATGCCCAGTGCCGCCAATGGGATGCCGATGAGGTTGTAGATGGAGGCCCAAAATAGATTCTGGTGGATTTTCCGCACTGTGCGCCGTGAAATATCGATGGCAGCGGCGACCAGCCGCGGGTCGGGACGCATCAGGGTGATGCCAGCCGCGTGCATCGCCACGTCGGTGCCGTTGCCCATCGCAAAGCCAACGGTGGCGGCGGCCAGCGCGGGCGCGTCGTTGAGGCCATCGCCGACCATGCCCACCGGGCCCTGCTCTGCCAGTTCACGGATCACGCGCAGCTTGTCGTCCGGCAGCAGTTCAGCGCGGACGTCGTCTTGCGCAAGCCCGATTTCTGCGGCGACGGCGCGAGCGGCGGCACGGTTGTCACCCGATAGCATCAGCGAGCGGATGCCCATCGCCCGCAACGTGGCCACCGCTTGCGCGGATTGCGGACGTGGCGTATCGCCAAATGCCAACAGCCCCTGCAAGTGCCAGCCCTGCTCGGTGTGTCCCGCCAGCCAAGACTGCGTCTGGCCTGCATTCGAGGCCTCGTTCGCCAGTATTTGCGCGGACGTCAGGTCAACGCCCAGCTCCCCCAGCCAGCGCGCATGGCCTAGCACCCAGCGCGCGTCTCCCCGCCCGCCCTGCACGCCGCGCCCGGCCACCGCGGTGATCGCGGTGATGTCGGCTGCGGCGATACCGCGCTCGTGTGCTGCG
Source organism: uncultured Thermomonas sp. (assembly GCF_937872235.1). NCBI lineage: Bacteria > Pseudomonadati > Pseudomonadota > Gammaproteobacteria > Lysobacterales > Lysobacteraceae > Thermomonas > uncultured Thermomonas sp. The sequence goes on along the minus strand of NZ_CALMPC010000122.1, from coordinate 3,438 downwards.
TCCAGTACCGCCTTTGCCAGTGGATGTTCGCTGCCCTGCTGCAATCCGGCAGCCAGCGCCAGCAGTGTTGTACCGTCGCCATCCAGTGCGTGCAATCGCACCAGCGTGGGTTTGCCGATGGTCAGCGTGCCGGTCTTGTCGAACGCCACGGTGCGCAGCTGGCGGGTGGTTTCCAACGCTTCCACATCCTTGATCAGGATGCCGGCGCGCGCCGCCACGCCGGTACCGGCCATCACTGCAGCGGGTGTGGCCAGCCCGAGTGCGCACGGGCAAGCAATCACCAGCACGGCGACGGCATTCAGCAGTGCTTGCGGCCAGTTCCCTGCAGCCAGCCCCCACGCTAATAACGTCACCCCGGCGATGGCGATCACCACTGGCACAAACACCGCGCTGACCTTGTCCACGATGCGCTGGATTGGTGCTTTTTGGGCTTGCGCGTCTTCCACCAAGCGCACGATGCGCGCCAGCGCGGATTCCGCACCAATCGCAACGGTGCGGATGCGCAGGCGGCCTTCGCCGTTCACCGCGCCACCCGTCACACGATCACCGGGGGCTTTGGGTACCGGCAGGGATTCGCCGCTGAGCAGCGATTCGTCGCTGTGGCTGCGTCCGTCCAGGATTTGTCCATCCACGGGAATACGTTCGCCGGGCAGCACGATGACTTCGTCATCCACGCTAACCTCGGCGATCGGCACGCTGGTTTCAATACCACTGCGCAAGACGCGTGCGGTCAGCGGGCGCAATGCTTGCAGGGCACGAATGGCATCGGTGGCTTGTCGCTTGGCGCGTGCTTCCAGCCACTTGCCCAACAAGATCAGGGTGATGACCACCGACGAAGATTCGAAATACAGCGGTGCAGCGTGCTGCGCTTGGCTGGGTGCCAGCCAGTTGAACAGGCTCAAGCCATACGCGGCGCTGGTGCCCAGTGCCACCAGTTGGTCCATATTGCCGCTGCGTGCACGCAATGCGGCAACACCGGCGCGATAAAACCGTGCGCCAAGCCAAAACTGCACGGGCGTGGCCAGCAGCCACTGCGCCCAACCGGGAAGCGCCCAATGCACGCCGACGGGCATCAAGAGCATCGGTGCAAGCAACGGCAGCGAAAGCAGTGCTGCCAGCAGCAGGTGGCGGGTTTCCCGGGGCATGCCTGTCGGCGGCGCGGCGACGGGTGTCGCGTCTTCCTCGCTGGCGTGGTAGCCGGCGCGCTCCACCGCGGCAATCAATGCCTGCACGGTTGCACTACCCTGCACTGCGGCAGTTTCCGTGGCCAGATTCACCGTGGCTTCCTGTACGCCATCAACCTTGCGTAGCGCCTTTTCCACCCGGCCCACACACGACGCGCAGGTCATGCCACTGATATTTAGATGGATGGCTGATTCGGCAGGCATCGGGGGCTCCGGCAAGACTGAATTCCTGGGCCATTCTGATCCTTCCCAAGATGGGAAGGTCAACCATCATCCCACGCTTGACCTTCCCGGCATGGCAAGGTGAACACTGCGCACCATCTTCACATTCCAAGGAGTCTTGCCATGTTGCTGCACGTTGAAAACATGAGTTGCCAGCATTGCGTAGCTGCCGTCACCCGTGCGTTGCAGGCGCTGGATGCCGCAGCTGTTGTGCACGTGGATCTGGCGAAGCAGCATGTCCTCGCCAGCGGGAATTTCAGCGCAGAAGCTGCCATCACGGCACTGAACGCGGAGGACTATCCCGCCAGCCTGATTGATGGCACCGCCTGACTATGCCCGCCCAGCATGACCCCACGCGCCGCCGCCTGCTGCACGGCATGGCGCTGGGTGGCGCGGCAGTGGCGCTGCAACCGTTGTGGGCGCTGGCATCACCGGGCCAACCGACGGTGCTGGCCGGCACCGATGTTGACCTGTGCATCGCGCGCACGCCGGTGAACATCACCGGCAAAACGGTCGACGCGTTCACCGTGAATGGCAGCCTGCCCGGCCCGATCCTGCGTTGGCGTGAAGGCGATACCGTGCGCATTCGCGTGCGCAATGCACTGGCGGAAACCAGCTCGATCCATTGGCACGGCCTGCTGCTACCGGCCAATATGGACGGCGTGCCGGGCATGAGTTTTGACGGTATCGCCCCCGGCGGCGATTATCTGTATCAATTCAAGCTCAAGCAAAGCGGCACCTACTGGTACCACAGCCATTCCAGCCTGCAAGAACAAGCGGGGCTGCTGGGGCCCATCATCATCGACCCGATTGCGCCGGATCCATGGGCCTGCGCTCATGATTACGTGGTGCTGCTCTCGGATTGGACCGATCTGGACCCGGCACGATTGTTCGCGCGGATGAAAAAACGCAGCGACTACGACAACACCTACAAGCGCACACTGGGCGACTTTGTGCGTGATGCCCGCGCACGAGGCCTACGCGCCACGTTGGCCGACCGCAAAGCCTGGGGCGCGATGCGGATGAGCCCCAGCGACCTCGCCGACGTCAATGGCCATACCTACACCTACCTCGCCAATGGCCACACTGCCGCGCAGAACTGGACGGGAATATTTGCCCCCGGTGAACGTGTGCGCCTGCGCTTCATCAACGGCGCGGCGATGACCTTCTTTGATGTCCGCATTCCCGGTTTGAAGCTGACCGTGGTGGCTGCCGATGGGCAGCCGATCCAGCCGGTAGAAATCGACGAATTTCGCATCGCGCCAGCGGAAACCTATGACGTGATCGTGCAGCCCATGGATGCCGTGGCGTACACCGTGTTCGCGCAAGCGATGGATCGCAGCGGCTATACCCGCATCACCTTGGCCCCGCACATCGGGATGCAAGCGGCAATTCCGATGCCGGATAAACGCCCGTTGCTGACGATGGACGATATGGGTCACGACGGGCACGCGATGGACAAGGCGGGCGAAATGACCTGCGGCGCCGCAATGGGAATGCCCGCGATGGAAGGCATGGCGGGCATGACACATGGCAGTGCAATGCAAACCCACCCGGCCAGCGAAACCCGCAACCCGGATGTGGATATGCAAACGATGGCACCCGTGCCGAAGTTGGATGACCCCGGCATTGGCCTGCGCAACAACGGCCGCAGCGTGCTGCGCTATGCCGATCTACGCAGCCTGCATGCGCCTGCCGATGGCCGCGAACCGTCTCGCACAATCGAGCTGCATCTGACCGGCAATATGGAACGCTTCACGTGGGGGTTTGATGGCATCCGCTTCGGTGATGCCGCCCCCATCCGGCTCAAATACGGCGAGCGCATGCGCCTTGTACTGATCAACGACACCATGATGGAACATCCGATCCACCTGCATGGTCTGTGGAGCGATTTGGAAGATGCGCATGGGCAATTTCTGGTGCGCAAACACACGGTGAGCATCCCGCCGGGCAGCAAACGCAGCATTCGTGTGACTGCCGATGCGCTGGGCCGTTGGGCATTCCACTGCCACATGCTGCTGCATATGGAAGG
>NZ_CALMPC010000121.1:0-58777 GCF_937872235.1 uncultured Thermomonas sp. | reverse complement strand
AGTTCGTCATCGGCCCAGCGCTGCGCGGCCGCCAGGATGTCGGCATTGATACGCAGCGGGTAGGCTTTTTTCTCGGCCATGGCTCAGTACAGCGAACCGGTGTTGACGATCGGTTGGGTGCTGCGCTCGCCGCACAAGACCACCAGTAAGTTGCTGACCATGGCCGCTTTGCGTTCTTCGTCCAGTTGCACCACGCCGTTTTTTTGCAGCTCGGCCAGCGCCATTTCCACCATCCCCACCGCACCGGCGACGATCCGCGTGCGCGCGGCAATGATCGCGTTGGCTTGTTGGCGCTGCAGCATCGCTTGGGCAATTTCCGGGGCGTAGGCGAGGTGGCTGATGCGGGCGTCGATCACTTGTACACCGGCATCGGCCAGGCGTTCGGAAAGTTCATCACGCAAATGCTGCGAGACTTCCGTGGCATGACTGCGCAGCGCAATCTGGCCATCCTCGTGCTGGTCGTACGGGTAGCTGGTGGCCATCGTGCGCAGCGCCGATTCGGACTGGATGTGCACGAAACTTTCGTAGTCATCCACGTTGTAAACCGCCTCGGCACTGTCTTGCACTTGCCAGACAATCACGGCGGCAATTTCAATCGGGCTGCCGTCGAGCTCGTTGACCTTGAGCTTGCCTGACTCGAAGTTGCGCACCCGCAGCGAGATTTTTTTCTTCGCATAAAACGGGTTGTTCCAACGCAGGCCGTCGTGTTTGACGGTGCCCACGTATTTGCCGAACAAGCTGAGCACGGCGGCTTGGTTGGGCTGCACCATGTACAGGCCGGTCAGGCTGAACCCGGCCAATACAGCCATGCCGATGCCGCTGAACACGCTACCGATGGAGGCTGGGCCTGCGGCATTGGCATCGGGGCCGATGCCGGTGATCAGCAACCAGATGCCGGCAGCGGCGAGCAGCAGCATCGCCAGCAAAAAGGGAATGCCGGGGAGGGAGGACAGCGGGTTTTCTTTCATGGCAAGGCTCGCATACGCCCGTCTGGGCTTCGGCATATTGATATCAAAATGATATCAATCAATGCAAGCGTCGTCCGACGAACGGTAGGCTGCCTGCCTGATCGGATGCGGCAGCTATTGCTGCGGAACGAGGTAATACAGGGGTGCCGGGCGTGATTCCCCGCTGGCATACAGGCCGGCCCCACCGGCGCTCCAGCCCAGTGCTTCGGCTTGCGGGATCCAGGGCACATCATGGGTTTCGGGCGGGTGGGAGACGGCATCGGCCCAGGTCTCGCCCTCCTGGCGACGGTAAAACAGCACGCTGCCATAGGTCAGCACCGCCAGCGTTTTGCGGTCGGGCGACATGTCGGCGGCAGTCACTTGCGAAAACAGCGCGGCCAGCGCGGGATCCTTGTCCCGCATCGCCGCGCTGACTTGCGGCACACCTTCCAGCCGGCCAATGCGGCGCGCCTCTTGCACCTGCCCATGCGGGTTGCTCAGCGGCAGTGAAAACAATTCCGGAGGGAAGCGCTTTTTCGATATCAACAGCACTTGCCCGGTGGCGGCATCCACGGCGACCGCTTCGCAATCGCGCGGGCCATCCGGCCAATGCGCGCGGATGCTCCATGCTGGCCGCACAACGCCGCTGGTCAGTTGCGCGGGTTCTTCAATTACGTGCAACGCAAAGTCACGCCGCTGTCCGCCGTTGTCGCCGGTATCGGCCAGCAGCAGGTAGTGCTTGCCGTTCAAATTGAAACTGGCGATGTCTTCCCAGTCGATGTTCTTGGCGCCCACCACATCAAAGCGTGCCAGCAGCCGGCCACGGGTGCTGATGGCATACAGCCGCGCCGGGTTGCCACTGTCGTTGTGCACCCACAGCACATCCTCGTGCACATGCGAGGCCGCTAAGCCACTGATTTCGTCCAGCTCGCGGTGGGTGATCAATCCAGCCAGCCGCGCAAACGGCAGCGAAGGGGCCGAACAGGCGGCGATGCAAACCAGCAGCGTGGCCAGGCACGTCAGTGGCAGCGCACGGCGGATGGCAAAAAAACGAGGCATGGGTGCAAGGATCGCATAGCCCAGCGCGCTGGCTGAGTCTGCTGCCTTTAGAATCGCGATTCCAGTGATCGAGTTTTGCCGATGACCCGAATTGGTACCCCCCTGTCGCCACAGGCTACCCGTGTACTGTTGCTGGGCTCGGGCGAGCTGGGCAAGGAAGTGGCGATCGAGTTGCAGCGTTTCGGGGTGGAAGTGATTGCCGCCGATCGCTACGCCAATGCGCCGGCGATGCAGGTGGCGCATCGCAGTCATGTGTTGGATATGTTGGATGGTGACGCCGTGCGCGCGCTGATCGCGCTGGAGCAGCCGCATATCGTGGTGCCCGAAATCGAGGCGATCAACACCCACGTGCTGATTGCATTGGAGGCGCAGGGTGCGCTGCGGGTCATCCCCACCGCGCGCGCTGCGCAGTTGACGATGGACCGCGAGGGCATTCGTCGTCTCGCTGCGGAGACGCTGGGGCTGCCGACGTCGTCGTACCGGTTTGTGGACACGCCAGACGATTACCGCGCAGCGGTAGCCGCCATTGGCCTGCCCTGCGTGGTCAAGCCGGTGATGTCGTCTTCGGGGCATGGGCAATCGTTGCTGCGCACACAGGCCGACATCGACGCCGCATGGGATTATGCGCAAACGGGTGGGCGTACTGGCGCGGGGCGCGTGATCGTGGAGGGCTTTGTCGATTTCGATTACGAAGTCACCCTACTGACCGTGCGCCATGCTGGCGGGACCTGTTTTTGCGCACCGATTGGCCATTTGCAGGAAGACGGCGATTACCGCGAAAGCTGGCAACCACAGCCGATGTCGGCGCTGGCGCTGCAACGTGCACAAGACATCGCCCGCGCGGTGGCCGACAATCTGGGCGGCTGGGGTGTGTTCGGCATGGAGTTTTTCATCAAAGGCGATGCGGTGTGGTTCAGCGAAGTCAGTCCGCGCCCGCATGACACCGGGCTGGTGACGCTGGCCTCGCAAGACCTGTCCGAATTTGCGCTGCATGCGCGCGCGATTTTGGGCCTGCCGATTCCGCACATTCGCCAGTTGGGGCCATCGGCCTCGTGCGCGGTGTTGGCGCATGGGCAGGGCGTGCCGGTGTTTGATCATGTGGACGCTGCCTTGATGCAGCCCGACACACAAGTACGTTTGTTCGGCAAGCCGCGTGTGGCCGGGCATCGGCGGGTTGCGGTGACTTTGGCGCGCGGCGACAACATTGACGCGGCCCGCGCCACCGCCCGCGATGCCGCCGCCGCGCTTGTCATCCACCTTGAATCCGAGTCTTGAATCTGAGTGAGGAGTCCACCATGAGCGAATCGTCTGGCTATGCCGTGTTCTTGTTTCCACAAGCGTTGGAGGCGTTGGGCGATGCGGTCAAGCCGTATTTGCAAACCGGCCCGGCCGGCCCGTTTGTGCCGTGCAAGGAAGTGGATACCGGCGGTGCGTTTATCGAGATGATGCTGGAAGGCCGTAGCCCGGACGGGCGCGTGATTGAACTTGAACTGATGGTGCCCGGAAATATGGTGCGGATGATTGTGTCTGCGCATAGTGAATCGGGCGGCCCGGATTTCGGGTTCTACAACCGCAAGCCAACACCATCCGTTGAGCCTGGGTTGCCGCCAACGGCCAGCGCCAACACGGCGGCAATATCCGTGCAGGGTTAAGTGGGCAGCGTCAGGCGGGCAAGGGTCCCCAGCCGCGCCCATCGAAGGCTTCCAGCGGCTGGAAGCGGCGTTTGTAGGCCATCTTCGGATGGCCGGCGATCCAATAGCCCAGATACAGATGTGCGCGGGCGTCACGCTGCGCCCATTCGAGTTGTTTGAGCACACCCAGCGTCCCCAAACCGCGTGCAGCTTCATCCGGATCGAAGAAGGTATAGACCGCCGATACCGCATCCGGCAGCACATCGCTGACCGCCACCGCCAGCAAGCGATGGGTGTTGCGCTGGCGAAGCTCCAAAAAGCGCCCGTCATTCCAGCTGCCGATCAGGAATTGTTCGAACTCGTGCGCGCCGTGGTCGTCCATGCCGCCACCGCGATGGCGTGCACCCAGATAGCGCTGGTACAGATCCAGATATTCGGCATGACTGGACGGCGCGACAATGTGCGCATCCACATCGACATTGCGTGCCAAACAGCGGCGCTGGCTGCGATCCGGGCAAAACGTGGCGACTGGAATGCGCACCGGCACACAGGCACGGCAACTGCCGCAGCTGGGGCGATACACGATGTCGCCGCTGCGCCGAAAGCCCCATTCCAGCGCCATGGGATAATAGCCAGACAGACGCGGGTCGCGCGGATCCAGCACCAAATCGCGTGCTTCCCGCTCTGGCCAATAGCCGCAAGGGTGTGGGGCGCTGTGGAACAGGCGCAGGTTGTCGGCGTCGTTGCGCATGTTGCCAGCATAGCGCCGTCGTTCATGTGTGGGCAGGGTTGGCGGTCAACCGTGGGTGAGGTGATGCGTTTTCGATGACAAGCCCGGACGGTACCGGGAGGAGAACGCACGATGAAGAAGTTACTGCTGTTGACCCTGGCGGTGTCTGCCGGTTTGGCCTCCGCGTGTGCCTTGGCGCAGTCTGCCAGTCCGTCGGCATCGCAGCCGGCGCAAGCCAAGCCGATGCAAGCCAAGCCGATGCAGCGCATGGACGCCAATGGCGATGGCGCGATCAGCAAGGACGAGGCGGCGAAGTTCCCGCGCCTTGCCGCCAGTTTTGATCAGATCGACACCAACAAGGACGGCAAACTGAGCCAGGATGAGCTGGCCGCATGGCGTAAGAGTCGCGCCGCTTCAGGTGATCGCATGCATAGCGGCTACAAAGACCCCGAAGATATGCAGGCCCGGCGTGCCGCATGTTTCGACAAAGCCGACACCAATCACGATGGCCAGTTGAGCCGCGATGAGTTCACTAAAATGGGCGAGGTCTGCGGGATGGGCCATGGGGGCCGTGGGCATATGCCGCCACCTGCACCGCCGGCACCGCCTGCTGCTCCGGTAGCGCCGGTAAAGAAATAGTCCACGTGCACCACCACGGCCCGCCCAGTGCGGGCCGTGTGATTTTGTTGCGTCAGTGCCTGCGCACGACGCGCCAGGCCGTGCCGTTGCGCTCGACATCGACCAATTGCGAATCTTCCACGTCCAGATCCAGTTGCACCGTGCCACTGCCGCTGCCATCGGTCATGTAGTCGTGCACGGCGATCACAAAACCACCGGTGGCCGGGCAGATGGATGCCGGGTAGAGCTGGCTACCGCGAATGTCGGACAAGGCTTGCAGCAGTACTGGCGAAGGATCCTTGCCATCCACTTCCAGGCAGGCGTGCCGGGGTTTGCGGTTGCGCACGGCTTCATCCAGCAATAAATGCGCCAGTGCGGTGGGCACATCGACGCGGTGCACGGCCAATTCGGTAATCGTTTCCGGAATCGGGGGCGGCGGAGTCTTTGCCATGCTCCGCGCCGTTGGCGGGGGGGCAACGCTGGGTGCTGGCGCTTGTTTGCGCACGGTGTAGGTGATCAGGCCAATCCCGGCGATCAGCAACACCAGCAAGCCTTGACGTACACGCTTGCCACTCCAGAAACCAGAGGTGGTGGCAGCGTGACGCGCGCTGGGCAGAAAACTGGGTAACTCTTCGCGGGTACTCTCAAGCAGGCCCATGTCACGCAGCAGTTGCCGGCCGCGGGGCTGGTCTTCGGCATTCACGATCCAGACTGCGGGCACCACAACCGAGGCTTTGCGCTGGTCGTAGCTGAAGTTGCCACGGCGATGGCCTTTCCAACTGCGGCCATTTTCGATCTTGACCGCAATGCCTTCGGCACGCAGCAGGTTGGCGACCTCTTCCACGTTTTCAAGGCGCTGGCTGGAAAATACCTTTCTCACGCAGTTTGACCGTTGGCCAATACACGGATCAGCCCTTCCTGCGCGGTGCTGGCTACCAAGCGGCCACTGCGGTCGTATACCTGTCCCCGCGCCAAGCCGCGCCCACTTTGTGCGCTGGGGCTGTCGATGGAATACAGCAGCCACTCGTCGGCACGGAACGGGCGGTGGAACCACAGGGCATGATCCAGCGATGCCATCAACACGTTTGGTTGGTAATAGCTGATGCCATGTGGAAAGGTGGCAGTACCGAGTAAATGGAAATCGCTGGCGTAGGCCAGCAGTGCACGATGCAACTCGGGAGCATCGCCCACTTTTTCCACCAAACGGAACCACACCTGTTGATACGGCGGGCGCTTGGGTGGGTTCAGCTCATCGCGCGGGTAGACATGGCGAAACTCGAACGGGCCTTGCCGATCCAGCCAGCGTTGCACCTTGGTGGGCAGGCGCGCCAGCGCTTCTGCCGACAGTGGCGGTGCAGGCTCCAGATCCTCGGGCAGGGGCACTTCAGGCATGGATAATTGATGTTCGCCACCGATTTCCTCATCCTGGAATGAGGCGGCACAGAAAAAAATCACCTTGCCATGCTGGATGGCGGTCACCCGGCGCACGGAAAAGCTGCCGCCGTCACGGGTACGATCCACCTCATACACGATCGGCGCTTCGATATTGCCGGCGCGCAGAAAATACGCATGCAGTGAATGCGCGTTGCGCGGTTGGTCCAAGGTCGCCTGCGCCGCCGAGAGTGCCTGTCCCAGCACTTGCCCACCAAACACGTACTTGGTGCCGATATCACGGCTTTGGCCGCGAAACAGGTTGTCTTCCAGCTGCTCCAGCGAGAGCAGCTCAATCAGTTCAGAGACGGGCGCATTCATCCCGCTGATTATACGGAGTTGCTGCATGGCCCTTCCTTTCAGGGGGCCGATTGGGTGGGGGTGGTGTTCAGCAGCGAGCGCGCCGCAGTGCTACCGCCGCCAGCACCGCAGGCCAGGGAAACTGCGGCCCCGGGTCAAGCTTGCGGCGCACCATGATCGACGGGTCATCGCTGGCAGGCACTTCGGCCTGGTCCAGATCCTCGTGCCCTGCGATCTGGATGAGCGTGGGAACTTGCCCGCCCAGCCATTGCAGCAGCGCAATCAGGGCTTCGATCTGCACATCGGGATAAGGCGCGTCCATCGCCTGGTGGCGGGAGTCCAGCCAATCCGGAAAGCGCCCGCGGTTGGCCAGTTCGATCCCGATACTGCGCGCATTCCAGCCATGGGTGTGGTGCGCCACGCGCGAGGGCGGCACATATTCTTCGATCCGGCCATCGTGGTCGATGTAGTAATGCCCACTGTTGCCGGTACCGGAGGGGTACAGCACGCGCTCGCCGTACTCGCGTGCGGTCGCCATATCCGGCAGCTCGGTGCAGTGGATGACCACACTGTCGATGGCGTTCAGCGGGCGTGCATCCAAAGACAGCACATACGGCAGTGGCAGCGGGTGGATGGCGAAGGAATACATGTGCCGATGCTAGCATTCACCCATGAAAGGACACTGCATACTCTCGCACGGCTTCGAAAGCGGCCCCGATGCCACCAAGGTGACCGCACTGGCCGAAGCCGCGCAGCGCCTCGGCTGGAGCCATGAGCGCCCGGATTACACCGACCTTGACAGCAAGCGCGAGGTGACGCCGTTGGGCGATGTGCCCGCCCGTATCGCACGCCTGCTAGCGTTGGCACAGGCGGCAGCACAACGCGGCCCGCTGGTCTTGGCGGGGTCAAGCTTGGGGGCTTACATCAGCGCCCATGTGGCACAGCAAATGCCGGTGGCCGGGTTGTTTTTCATGGCGCCACCGGTGGTGATGCAAGGCGCGCCGCCGATGCCGGCAGCCCATGTGCCCACGTCCATCCTGCATGGCTGGCACGATGAATTGATCCCGGCGCAACACGTCGTGGACTGGGCTGCGCCGCGCAGTGCGCGCCTGCTGCTGGTGAATGACGGCCATCGCTTGAGTGATCATGTGCAGGTCAGCGCCGAGGCGTTTGCGGCATTGTTGGGGGCGCTGTAACGCATGAAATTTTTTGCATCCTGCGGTAAAGGCCTGGAATATCTGCTGGCCGATGAATTGCTGGCACTGGGCTGTGCGCGTGCTACCGCCACCATGGCGGGAGCCAATGTGGAAGGCAGCTTGTTGGATGCGCAGCGGGCGGTACTATGGTCGCGCCTGGCCAGCCGCATCTTGTGGCCGATTGCCGAGTTCGAGTGCGCCGACGAGCACGCGTTGTACGCCGGTGCCGGTGCGCTGGATTGGACGCAGCACATCGGGCCGGGACACAGCATCGCGATTGATGCGCACGTCTCCGGCGAGGTCATTACCCATGCGCGCTATGCCGCACAGCGGGTCAAGGATGCCATCGTCGATAGCTTGCGCGGCAAGACCGGGCAGCGTCCGGATGTGGATGTGGACGCCCCCGATGTGCGTATCAGCCTGGTGCTGCGCAAGGGCCGTGCGCTGCTGTCGATTGATTTGTCGGGTGGGCCGATGCACCGGCGCGGTTGGCGCAAGGTGCAAGGCGAAGCGCCGCTGAAAGAAACCGTGGCGGCGGCGGTACTGCTGCGCGGCAAATGGTCGCAGGCATATGCCGAAGGTGGCGACCTGCTGGATCCGATGTGCGGCAGCGGCACGTTATTGATTGAGGGTGCGTTGCTGGCGGCCGACGTGGCACCAGGCTTGCGTCGGCACGACGCCCGCCCACCCACGCGCTGGCCGGGCTTCGATGTGGATGCCTGGACTGGCTTGCGGGTGGATGCGCTGGCGCGTGAGGCACGCGGCTTGGCCACGTTGCGCCCGTGTTTTTCCGGCAGTGATCTTGACCCGCATGCCATCCGCGCCGCCCGTGAAAACGCGCAGTACGCGGGTGTGGATGATGCCATCACCTTTGCGGTGCGCGATGTTGCGGATTTGCCCGTGCAGCAAAACCCGCTGGGTGTAGTGGTGTGCAATCCGCCGTATGACGCACGACTGGCGGCCGATCCCGCCCTGTATCGCGCGCTGGGTGATGCCCTCAAGCGCGCCACACCGCAGTGGCGTGCAGCGTTGCTGTGCGGGGATGCCGAACTGGCGCGTGCCACCGGCCTGCGGGCGAAGAAGAGTTATCAATTGTTCAATGGCCCGATCGAATGCAGCTTGATCGCGGTGGATCTGATCGCGCCAGTGCAGCGCGAAAACAGCGCGCCGCGTGCGTTACCGGAAGGTGCGCAGATGGTGGCCAATCGGCTGCGCAAGAATCTGGACAAACTCGCACGTTGGCGGCAGCAAGCACAAGTGAGCTGCTATCGCGCCTACGATGCCGATATCCCCGAGTATGCGTGCGCGGTCGATGTGTACACCACCATCAACGATGACATCTGGCTGCACGTGCAGGAATACGCCGCGCCGGCTGAAATCCCGGAGGCCACCACCCGCAAGCGCTTGACTGATTTGCTGTTGGCGGTGCGCGAGGTGTTTGGACTACCCAAGGAGCGGGTGGCGGTGAAAACCCGCAGCACCGGCAAAGGCGGCTCGAAATATGGCCACTTCGATCACCGTGGCGAATTTCTGATTGTGGAAGAAGGCGCGGCGAAGCTGCAGGTCAATCTGTTCGACTATCTGGATACCGGCCTGTTTCTGGATCATCGCCCGCTGCGTGCGCGGATGGCGCAGGAAGCACGCGGCAAGCATTTCCTCAACCTGTTTTGCTACACCGGCGTGGCCACGGTACAAGCGGCAGTGCAAGGTGCGCTACAGACCACCAGCGTGGATTTGTCGGCAACCTATCTGGAATGGTTGGCCGACAACCTGCGTGAAAACGGCATGGGCGGCACTCGGCACCGCATCACCCAGGCCGATGCGCTGAAATGGTTGGAAGCCGATAGCGGCCACTACGACGTGATCTTCTGTGACCCGCCCACCTTTTCCAACTCCAAGCGCGCCGACGACTTCGATGTGCAGCGCGACCACGTGCGCCTGTTGCGCGCCGCGGTGGCGCGGTTGGCGCCCGGTGGCGTGTTGTATTTTTCTAACAACTTCCGCCGCTTCAAGCTGGATGAAGCCGCCTTGGGCGAGTTCGCACGGATCGAGGACATCAGCGCCGCTACCATCCCGCAAGACTTTGCCCGCAATGCCCGCATTCACCGTGCATGGCGGTTGACGGTGCGCTGAGTCAGCCCACCGCGTTGTCCTTCATTGGCGGGTTACCGGTGACTTAGTGCGCTTCGTAGGCACCATAGCCACGCAGGCGCTGGTAGCGGCGTTGCAGCAGGTCTTCAATGGGCAGTGCTTCCAGGCGATCCAATTCATTCAGCAGCACCGCTTTCAGGCGCTTGGCCATCTGCACCGGGTTGCGGTGCGCGCCGCCGGCGGGTTCGCGCATGACTTTGTCGATCAGGCCCAAACTCTTCAAGCGCTTGGCGGTCATGCCCAGTTGCTCGGCGGCATCCTTGGCTTTGCCGGCGTCGCGCCACAGGATCGAGGCGCAGCCTTCCGGGGTGATCACCGAATAGGTGCTGTACTCGAGCATGATGGTGCAGTCGCCCACGCCGATGGCCAGCGCGCCGCCGCTGCCGCCTTCGCCAATCACGCTGCAGATGATCGGTACGCGCAGTTCGGCCATTTCCAGCAGATTGCGGGCGATGGCCTCGGACTGGCCGCGTTCTTCGGCATCGATGCCGGGCCACGCGCCCATGGTGTCGATGAAGGTCAGAATCGGCAGGCCAAAGCGCTCAGCTATCTGCATCAGGCGCAGTGCCTTGCGGTAGCCCTCGGGCTTGGGCATGCCGAAATTGCGCTTGAGCTTGCTCTTGGTGTCGCGGCCTTTTTCGTGGCCGATCACCATCACCGGGCGGCCGTCGATGCGGGCCAGCCCCCCCACAATCGCATTGTCATCGGCAAATGCGCGGTCGCCGGCCAGCTCCTGGAATTCATCGCAGATCACCCGCAGGTAATCCAGCGTGTACGGGCGCTGCGGGTGGCGCGAGAGCTGCGAGACCTGCCATGGGGTGAGGTCGCGGAAAATGGCCGCGGTGCGCTTGCGCAGTTTTTCCTGCAGCGCATGCACTTCCTTGTCGATGTTCAGCGCCGGGCCATTGCTGGCTTGTCGCAGCTCCTGGATTTTGGTTTCCAGATCCGCGATGGGCTGTTCGAAGTCGAGATAGTTCGGGTTCATTCGTGCAAGTTTAGCCCAGACCGCCGCCCATACCGAATCGTATGGCTAGCTGTTGGCCCACGGCCTTGCCAGTTGCACGTTGACCGTGCCAATCCCCGGCAGGCTGCGCAGCAGGCTTGGCAGCTGGGCATCCACGCGCAGGCCACGCCCACCATTCAAGGTGAGGCGGCCGATGCCGGCGGCGGTGATGACCTCCAGCAGCACCGGGGTTGTCCCGGCGTGTGATTTTAGGATGTCTTCGAAACAAGCCAGCGCATCGGGATGACGCAGGTCGAGGCGGATGGCGATACGCTGCGCCTGCTGGTTGCAGATCTGGGTGAAGTCCCAGCAGCGTTCTGCACGCAGCGAATAGCCACCATTGAATTCGTCCTCACGCAGGCCGCCTTCGATCACAAGCAGACGGTCGCGGGTCAGTAGTGGCGCGAATTCCTGCCATGTGTCGCCGAAGAAGCCGCATTCAATCTGGCCGCGGCCGTCATCCAGTTGCACGAACGCCTGCGAATCGCCGCGTTTGCGCATGCCCAGCACTTGCCCTGCGACCACGGTTTGCACCAGCGGGCGCCAACTGCGGCCTTCCTGCGGGCGATGGTTGCGAGAGCCGCTTTCCCAGATGCTGGCCAAGGCCGACAGGTCATGGCCCACGAGTTTTTGCACATCCTCGCGGTACGGATCCATCGGGTGCCCGCTGAGGTAATGCCCCAGCGTGTCGTGTTCGCCCTGCAGGAGTTGCGCCAGCGGCCACTCGTCGGTATCTGGCAGTTCGATCCGGATGTCACTGCTGCCGCCACAGCCGAACATATCGAACATGCCGGCATCGCGGTTCTTGGTCATCTGTTCGGTGGCCCGCATGGCCTCGGGCAATTGCAGCATCAGCGAGGCGCGGTTCTTCGCCAACGCATCCAGTGCGCCAGCATGGATCAAGGCTTCCTGCGTGCGCTTGTTCATGCCCCCGGCGGACACGCGTTGGCAGAAGTCCAGCAAGTCGCGGAAGGCGCCGCCGCTATCACGTGCGGCTTCAATGGCTTCGCATACGCCTTGTCCGACACCTTTGACTGCGCCCAGACCATAGCGAATCGTGTCGGGTGTGGTGGCCTTGAACATATAGCCGGAGGTGTTCACGTCTGGCGGCAACACGGTCAGCTTCAGCCCGCGGGCTTCCTCCAGAAAGGCCACTACTTTATCGGTCTTGTCCATGTCCGAGGAAAGCGTGGCGGCCATGAATTCGGCCGGGTAGTGCTTCTTCAGCCACGCGGTCTGGTAGGCCACCAGCGAATAGGCGGCGGCGTGCGATTTGTTGAAACCGTAGCCGGCGAACTTCTCCATCAAGTCGAAAATTTCGTCGGCCTTGGCCGCGCTGACCGCGCCCTTGGCGGCACCTTCGCGGAAGATCTCGCGGTGCTTGGCCATTTCGGCCGGCACTTTCTTGCCCATCGCGCGGCGCAGCAGGTCGGCACCGCCCAGCGAGTAGCCGCCGACGATCTGCGCCATCTGCATGACCTGCTCCTGATAGACCATGATGCCGTAGGTCTCTTGCAGCATGGCTTTGGTGCGCGGGTCGGGGTAGTCGAAGGTCTCGGTGCCGTGTTTGCGCGCCACGAACGAGGGGATCATCTCCATCGGGCCAGGGCGGTACAGCGCGTTCAGTGCGATCAGATCCTCGAAGCGGTCGGGTTTGGCGTCTTTCAGTGCGCGACGCATGCCGGCCGATTCAAACTGGAACACCGAGCCGGTATTGCCGTTGGCGAAGATGTCGCGGAACACGCTGGCGTCGTCCAGCGGAATGCTGCTGATATCAAGTGGTGCTTGGCCTTCCTGGGCGCGGCGAATATTGATCGCCTTCACCGCCCAATCAATGATGGTCAGCGTGCGCAGGCCCAGGAAGTCGAACTTCACCAGGCCCACCGCTTCCACGTCGTCCTTGTCGAACTGTGTGACGGGGTTTTTGCCCAGCAGGCCGTGGTCGTGTTCGGCATACAGCGGGCTGAAATCGGACAGCGGGCTGGGCGCGATCACCACGCCACCGGCATGTTTGCCGGCATTACGGGTCAAATCTTCCAGCTGCAAGGCAAGGTCGATGAGGTCGCGGACGTCGTCTTCACTTTCATAGCGCTGGATCAGCTCGGGTGAGGCCATCTCGCCATCCATCCCGCCCTTGCCCTGACCCATCGCGTCCTTCAGCGAGATGCCGAGGATGTTGGGGATCAGCTTGGCGATGCCGTCCACCATGCCGTAGCCGTACCCGAGCACGCGGCCGGTATCGCGCAGCACGGCCTTGGCCGCCATCGTGCCATAAGTGATGATTTGCGAAACGCGGTCGCGGCCGTATTTGCGCGCGACGTAGTCGATGACCTCGTCGCGCCGGTCCATGCAGAAGTCGATGTCGAAGTCGGGCATCGACACGCGTTCCGGGTTGAGGAAGCGCTCGAACAGCAGGTTGTACGGCAACGGGTCGAGGTCGGTGATCTGCAGCGCCCACGCCACCAGCGAGCCGGCGCCGGAGCCGCGGCCGGGGCCAATCGGGATACCTTGGTTTTTGCCCCACTGGATGAAGTCGGCCACGATCAGGAAGTAGCCGGGGAAGCCCATCTTGATGATGGTATCCAGCTCGAATTCCAACCGCGCCTCGTAGTCCTCACGGGTCTTGCCGGGTGCTATCGGATTTTTTTCAAGCCGCGCCGCAAGCCCGCGTCGTGATTCACTGCGAATCCAACTGTCCAGTGTTTCATCCGCAGGCACTGGATAGGCGGGCAGGAAGTAAGTGCCCAGTTTGAGTTGCATATTGCAGCGCTGCGCCAGCGCCACGGTGTTGTCCAGCGCGTCGGGGACATCGGCAAACAGCGCCACCATCTCATCGGTGGAGCGCAGGTATTGCTGCGCGCTGTAATCACGCGGGCGGCGCGCATCGTCCAGCACGCGGCCGGTGGAGATGCACACGCGTGCTTCATGCGCATCAAACCCGGCGGCATCCAGAAAGCGCACATCATTGCTGGCGATCAACGGCAAACCAAGTGTGCCGGAGGCATGCAGTGCAAATTGGTTGAACGCATCTTCGCCGTCGCGGCCGGTGCGGGTCAGCTCCAGATGCAGATCCGCGCCGAACACGCGTCGCCATTCTGCCAATTGCGCTTCAGCGATGTCATGCCGGTTGGCCACCGCCATGCGCCCGGCCAGACTTTGCCGGCCGGCAATGGCGAACAAGCCGGCGTGGTCATCGCGCAGCCACTCCGGATTGATCGCCACGCAATCGCCGCGCTGGCCTTCCAGCCAGGCACGGCTCAGCAAGCGCGACAAACTCAGGTAGCCGCTGTGGTCGCGGCACAGCAAGGTCAGTAGCGATGGCGCATCGCCGCCGTCGGCAATCAATACATCGGCGCCAGCAATGGGTTTGATGCCCACACTCTCGGCGGCTTTGTAGAACTTGACCAGCGCAAACAGGTTGTTGCGGTCGGTGATCGCCAGTGCCGGTAATTGCAGTTCCACTGCGCGGCTGAGCAGGTTCGGGCGGTCACCGGCTTTTTCCGGGCGCGCATAGTCCGGCTTCTCGGGCACGCGGATGGTGGAATCCACAAGCGAGAATTCGGTGTGCAGGTGCAGGTGGACGAATTGGGCGGGCATCGCGGTATCGCGTTATGACGTAGCAGGGTAGGGCGGTGACGCAGATGGAGCAAGGCTTGACATCGGCAACGGCATCAACCGGGGCCACGTGTCTGCAACAGTGCACGCACCGGCGCATAGCTGCGCCGATGTTCCGGGCAGGGGCCATGCGTCAGCAAGGCGGCGCGGTGCGCAGCGCTGGGATAGCCCTTGTGGCGGTCGAAGCCGTAGTGCGGGTAGTGCGCATGCAATTCCAGCATGCGGCGGTCGCGGCTGACTTTGGCCAGGATCGAGGCTGCGGAAATCGCCGGTTCGCTGGCATCGCCCCCAATGATCGCGGTGGCAGGGCAGGGCAAGTGGTTGGGGATGCGGTTGCCGTCGATCAATGCGTGTTGCGGTGTAATCGCCAGGCCCTCCAACGCACGCTGCATACCGGTCAAGGTGGCTTGCAGGATGTTGAGGCGGTCGATCTCGTCGGCTTCGACAAACTCGATGCGCCATGCCAATGCGCGTTCAAGGATCAGCGGATACAGCGCCTCGCGTTTGCGTTCGCTCAGTTGCTTGGAGTCGTTCAGGCCAGCAATCGGATGCGTTGGATCCAGAATCACCGCAGCCACCGTCACCGGCCCTGCCAGCGGGCCACGCCCGGCCTCATCCACGCCGGCAATGTGGATCATGGTTGCAACACCTCGGCCACCGCCTCCGCCGCGCGCGCCGACGCATCGCAGCGCAAGCTTTCATGCAGGGTCAGAAACTGCGGCTGCAAGGCAGCCACCGCGTCAGCATCGGTAAACCAATGCAGCAAGGCGCGATGCAAATTGTCTGCGGTGCATTGGTCTTGCAATAGCTCCGGCACCAGCGTCTTGCCTGCCAGGACATTGGGCAAGCTGACGTGTGCGGATTTCAATAAGCCGAACAATTTGACAATGCGATACGTCAGCGCGGAAATGCGATGGCCAATCACCATCGGCCGCTTGCACAGCATCGCTTCCAATGCAGCGGTGCCCGAGGCCAGCAACACCACATCGCTGGCGATCATGATCTGCTGCGCCTGGCCGTCGATGACGCGAAACGCCGGCGCGTCGCCGAGGATGGCGTCGATGGCGGCACGGCACTGTGCGTTTGCCGCCGGCACCAGCACGCGGAGACCGGGAATGCCTGCGGCAAGGCGGCGCGCGGCATCGACGAAGTCGGGCAGCATGCGACGGATTTCACCCAGCCGGCTGCCCGGTAGCAGCGCCAGAATCGGCGTATCGCTGGATTCGCCTAGCGCAGCGCGTGCGGCAGCGCGGTCGGGTTGCAGCGGGATCGCATCGGCCAGTGGGTGGCCGATAAAGCGCGCAGCCACGCCGTGCTGCGCGTAGATCGGCGGCTCCATCGGGAACAGACACAGCACGCGGTCGGCGCTCTCGCCGATCTTCGCAGCGCGCCCCTGTCGCCACGCCCAAATCGAGGGGCTGACATCGTGCACGGTGCGCACGCCGCGCTGCTTCAGCCAGCGCTCGACGCCGAGATTGAAGTCGGGCGCGTCGATGCCGATGAAGACATCCGGCTGCCACGCCAGCACGCGCTTACGAAATTGTTTGCGCAGGCGCAGCAAGCGCGGCAGATGTGCCAATACTTCGGCCAGACCCATCACCGCCAATGCATCGGCATCCCACCACGTTTGCATCCCCGTGGCGCGCATCAACGGGCCGCCAATCCCGGCAAATTGCGCATCCGGGTAGCGTGCACGCAGTGCGTGGATCAGCCCCTCGCCGAGTTGGTCGCCGGAGGTCTCGCCGGCGCACAGCGCAATACGAAGCGTCATCAGTCACCTCGTGCCAGAGCTGCACTGTTGCGGGGTCTGCGGTGTATCCCGAGTCGCTCCCCGATACTCGCTTTGTCGGGACACACCGCAGACCCCGCACCAGCGCTAATCGCGATGTTCACAGCAACCAATCTCACCGCAGCAACGGCCGCTCACCGGCGTCGATGAAATCGAGAAAAGCACGCACATCGCTGCTGCCCAGGGCGATTTCGCCCAGCTCGGTCTTGGCTTCTTCCAGCTTGGTATCGCCCATGAACAACGCACGGTAAGCGCGCTTGATTGCAGCGATGCGGCTGGCATCGAAGCCATGCCGCTTCAAGCCCTCGGCATTGATTCCGCGTGGGCGTGCGTATTTTTCTTGCGCCACCATCAAATACGGCGGCACATCGCCGTTGACGAACGCCCCCATGCCGATAAACGCAAAATCACCGATGCGGCAGAATTGATGCACGCCGGAGAAGCCGCTGAGGATGACGTGATTGCCCACCGTCACGTGCCCCGCCAGTGTGGCGTTGTTGGAAAACACGCAGCCATCGCCCACGCTGCAATCGTGCGCGATATGGCAGTACGCCAAAATCCAATTGCCGCTACCCACGCGGGTGCTGCCGCCACCGTCGCCGGTGCCACGGTTGATGGTGACAAACTCGCGAATGGAATTGCCATCACCAATCTCAAGCGTCACGCGCTCGCCACGGTATTTCTTGTCTTGTGGCTCGCCACCGATGGCGGCGTGCGCATGCAGGACGTTGTCGCGGCCAATCCGGGTGGGGCCTTCGATGGTGCAATGCGGGCCGATGCGGGTGTTGTCACCGATGACAACTTCGGCCCCGATCACCGCATACGCACCTACTTGCACGCCCGCCCCCAATACCGCCGACGGGTCGATCACCGCAGTGGGGTGGATCGCAGGCGCGGCGCAGTTCATTCGCGTGCCGCTGCTGCACACAGGATTTCGGCGCAGGCCACTTGCTGCCCATCTACCCGGGCCACGCCCACGTACTGCGCCATGTTGCGAATGCGGCGCTTGAGCTCCACATCCAACTCCAGGCGATCACCGGGCACGACCATCCGGCTGAACTTGGCGTTGTCCACTTTCACCAGATAAAACACTTGCCCCTCACCCGCGCCGGGGTCGCGCGAGAGCTGGGTGAGCAGACCGCCAGCCTGCGCCAGTGCTTCCACCACCAGCACGCCCGGCATCACCGGGTTGCCGGGGAAGTGGCCAGTGAAAAACGGTTCGTTGTAGCTGACATTCTTGTACGCCAGCACGCGCTTGTCTTTTTCGAATTCGACCACGCGGTCCACCAGCAAAAACGGATAGCGATGCGGCAGCAGATGCTCGATTTCGCTACTGGTGACAGGCAGGGTGACGGTGTCGTGTGAATCAGTCATTCGGAATCCTTCTCAGCACCGGGCAAGCGCCTGGCGATGCGATCAAGTTGTTTAAAGCGCGCCGCGCTTTTGCGCCAGCTGCGGTTGTCCATCAAGGGTGTGCCGGAAGAATACTCGCCCGGCTCACGGATGCTGTGTGTCACCAACGACATCGCAGTGATGATCACGCGGTCGCAGACCTCCAAATGGCCCAGTACGCCGGCACCGCCACCAATCAGGCAGTGCCGGCCGATGCGGGCGCTGCCGGCCACTGCCGCGCAACCCGCCATCGCGGTGTGTGCACCGATGTGTACGTTGTGGCCAATCTGGATCTGGTTGTCCAGACGCACATCGTTTTCCAGAATCGTGTCGTCCAGCGCGCCGCGGTCGATGGTGGTATTGGCCCCGATTTCGCAATCATCGCCAATGGCCACACCGCCCAGCTGCGGCACCTTGATCCAATGACCGGCATCCATCGCAATGCCAAAGCCATCGGCACCCAACACGACGCCGGGATGCAACAGCACGCGCTTGCCCAGCCGTACCCGCGTCACCAAGGTGACGCGGGCCACCAGCTCGCAGTCTTCGCCAATGACGCAGGCATCGCCAATCACACAGCCCGGGCCGATACGCGCACCCGCCGCCACTACGCTGCCCGCACCAATACTGACGTGTGGACCGATACTGGCGGCAGGGTCGACACGCGCAGTTGGATCGACGCATGCGGTGGAGTGAACGCCTGCAACAAACGTGGGTTTGGGTTCAAACAGCGCAGCGATTTTTGCATAGGCCGCATACGGATCGCGGGCGATCAGTGCGCTGCCTTGACGGCCCTGCACATCGGCCTCGCGCAGCACCACCACGCCGGCGCGGGTGTCCACCAATTGCGTGCGATAGCGCGGGTTGGCGAGGAAGGCCAATTGCGCGGGGCCGGCGTCGGCAAGGGTGCCGACACCTGTAATTGCGTGATCTTCCCCACGCAACTCCAGCCCAAAGCGCGCAGCCAGCATTGATGCGGTGTATGCCGGCGCGTTCATGCCATTGCCCGTCAGAGCTGACCACCGAAGTTGAACTGCAAGCGCTCGATCTGGTCGCCATCCTTCTTGCGCAACGGCAGTGCGTAGCTGATCGACAGCGGCCCCATCGGCGAGCGCCACAGCAGGGCGATACCGGCCGAAGCGCGTAGCTCGGACGCACTGAAGTTCTTGTAGCCGTTGTACACGTTGCCGAAATCCAGGAACGCAGACACGCGCGCGGCGGGGCTATCGAATAACTTCGGGAAAATGGCTTCCACAGACCCGGCCACCAGCACCGAGCCGCCCAGCGGCTGGCGGTAACCAAAGCCGGAGACATAGGCGGGGCCCAGGGTATTGTCGGTGAATCCGCGCACCTTGCCGCTGGACGCAATACCGCCGGCGTAGAAGTTTTCGAAGAACGGCAGGCCGGTGGCAGTGACGGTCTTGATGTAATCGGTGGAGGTGGTCAGGCAGGGGTTGCTGGGCGGTGGCGGTGCGGGAGGTTGGGTTGGATTGGGGTTGTCGGTCGTGGGCGGAATCGGCGGCAAGGGGGCGGTGAAGCACAGGTTGCGGCTGTAATTCTTGCCGTAAGAGTCACCGTAACCCAAGTTAAGTCCGGTCTTGAGCACCAGCGCTTGACTCAACGGCCAGTATTTGGCGACGTCGTATTGCAGCTTGAAATACTCCACCGTGGAGCCGGGCAGGGCGATTTCGGCGGAGAGGTTCTGGGTGCTGCCCACCACAGGAGTGAAGTAGTTGTTGCGGGTGTCGCGGCCCCAGCTCAACTGGGTGCGCCAGCTGTGGAAGGTGTTCTGACCCACCGCTTTGATGTAGTCCACCATCGGCGGCGGGGTGCTGCCTTCAAATGCCAAAATCTGGTTGGAGTCGATGCCGAACATCACTTGCACCGAATCACTTTCACTCAATGGCAGGCCCATGAACACCTGGAAGGCGCCACTATTGGTGGAGTATTGGGCGACGTTGTAGTTGGAGTAGTCGAACTCGCGCCACCAGAGGTTGTAGCCCAGTGACAGCCCGTCATCGGTGAAGTATGGGTTCATGTACGAGAAGTCGTAACGCTTCTGGTAGTTGCTCTTGGTCAGCGCCATGGAGACCCGATTGCCGGTACCAAGGAAGTTGTTTTCCGAAAGCTGCAACGACAAGTTAATGCCCGACAATTGCGAATAGCCAACACCGGCCGAAATACTGCCGGAAGTGGTTTCCTTGACGGTGTAGGTCACGTCCACCTGGTCATCACTGCCGGGAACTGGCTGGGTATCCACGTCCACGGTTTCGAAATAGCCCAGGCGATCCAGGCGCACCTTGCCGCGGTCAATCGCGGCTTGCGAATACCAGCTACCTTCGAACTGGCGCATTTCACGACGCAAGACCGGGTCGGCAGTGCGGGAGTTGCCCTTGAACACGATCCGGCGCACGTTTACGCGCGGGCCGGGTTGCACCTGGAAATCAATCGCGACGGTGCGCTTGTCGCGGTCGATGGTGGGGACCGGATTGACCTTGGCGAATGCGTAGCCGATGTTGGCCAGGCGCGCGGTGACCGAGTTGGTTGCCAACTCCAGCAGCCCGCGCGAAAACACATTGCCCGGACGGATAAAGCTGACCAGGGTTTCGATTTCCGGCTTCGGCAAGATGGTGTCGCCAGAGACGCTGATAGCAGCAAAATTGTAAGCCTCACCCTCGGTCATGCCGGCGGTGATGAACATGTCTTTCTTGTCGCCGCTGATTGCCACTTGGGTGGAATCCAGGCTGAAATCGACGAAACCGCGATCCAGATACCAGGAGTTGAGCTTTTCGATATCGCCAGATAACTTCTCGCGCGAATACTGGTCATCTTTCTTGTACCAGGACATCCAGTTGCTGGTATGCGACTCCCAGTCCTTGGTGATGTCTTCCTCAGGGTAGCGATCGTTGCCAATCAGGTTGATGTGGCGGATCTTGGCCGCCTTGCCTTCCTTGATAGTGATGGTCAGGTTGACGCGGTTGCGATCCAGGTGCTCGACGCTGGGTGAGATCGACACGTTGTACTTGCCGCGATTGTTGTACTGGCGGGTCAATTCCTGGGTAACCCGGTCCAGATTGAGCGGGTTGTAAGTCTCACCCTCGGCCAAGCCGATTTCTTTCAGACCTTTGATCAGATCTTCGGTTTTCAGATCCTTGTTGCCGGTCAAGGTCAGCTTGTTGATGGCCGGGCGCTCGATCACCTTGATCACCAGAATGCTGCCCTGATGGTCAATGCTGATGTCTTCAAAAAACCCGGTCTTGTACAAGGCGCGCACGGCCTCGGCGGCCTTGCCCTGATCCAGGGTGTCGCCGCGCTCAACCGGCAAATAGGTAAATACGGTGCCGGCGCCGATGCGCTGCAGGCCGTCGATGCGGATGTCGCTGACCGTAAACGGGGTAAACGCCGCCTGCGCCCAGACTGGCAGGGAAAGTGCCGAAGCCAGGGCAAGGGTCAGTAAGCGGCGGGACATGGGTCGGGTCATTCGGAACATCCTGAGGTGGGTGCTGCGCGGGGGTGGCAGCGCGAACTTGCGCTGCCGGGTGCTGCGTCAATCGTGGGGGCGAACAGGTAGAAACAGGTTAAGACACGAGGTGCAAAATATCGTTGTAAAAGGCCAGCCCCATTAGTCCTGCGATCATTGCAAGACCAAGGTACTGACCCACAGCCATCGCCCGCTCGCCCAATGGGCGGCGGATCGTCAGCTCGATAAGGTAATACAGCAAGTGACCCCCGTCCAAGACCGGGATGGGAAGCAAGTTGATCAAGGCCAAACTGACCGACAGCAGGGCCAGAAAGTTCAGGAACCACGCCGGGCCACGGGACGCAAAATCATTGGCAGCCCGGGCAATGGTGATCGGTCCGGATACGGTATTTTGCACCGAAACCTTGCCGGAAACCGCCCGCATCACCATATCCACGATCTGTTTGGCCTGGTAGCCGGTTTCCTGCACAGCAGCCGGCACCGCAGCCAGCAGCCCCAGTTTCAGCACTGCGTCGTGGGGGGGCTCCACCGGGGCAGCATTGGTGACGCCCAGGATCCAATGCGGTTGACCGTCGTTGCCCTGCATGCGCCGCGGAGTCAGTTCCAGTGCCAAGCGTTCACCGTCGCGCTCGACTTCCACCATCCCTGGGCCACCGCGCGCGCCCAATTTTGCTACCAGCGGGGCAATGTCTTCGAAGCTGACAACCGGATGTGAATCAATTGCGGTGATGCGATCACCCTCGGCCAACACCCCCCACGCCGGACTGCCTTCGCGCACACTCCCGACCAGGGCCGGCAGCAGCAAATGCCGCGGAATCAGGCCGATGCCACTCAGTGCGCGCAACTCATCCACGGAGGCCGGCAGATTCTGCAGCGGCAGCGTGCGCTGCACGAGGCGGCCATTGGCGCGGCGTAGCGACAGCGTGACCGGCTGACGATCCAGGGCATCCACATTCAACGCCATCACCAGCTCGCTCCAGGTGGGCGTGACGCGGTCGCCAACGGCCAGTATGTGATCACCCGGCTGCAATCCGGCCTGTGCCGCAATGGCGGTGGCCTGGCCCACCACCGGGGCATAGTCAGGGCGGCCAATCACCAGCATGGCCCAGAGCAGGCCAAACGCCAGCACCAGATTGGCCAGCGGCCCGGCGGCGACGATTGCAATACGCTGCAGCACCGGTTTGCGATTGAACGCCAGATGTAACTGCTGGGCGGGCACGTCATCCTCGCGTTCATCCAGCATGCGCACATAGCCGCCCAAAGGGATTGCGGCGAGCACGTATTCGGTGCCGTCTTTGCCACGATGTGTCCACAGCGGTTTGCCAAAGCCTATCGAGAATCGCAGGACCTTGACGCCGCAGCGGCGCGCAACCCAGAAATGGCCAAATTCGTGGAAAGTGACCAATACGCCCAGCGCCACCAGCAGCCACCAGACCGAGCCGAAGAACGTGCTCATGTTCGGCTTCCGGCAATGCGGGCAATCGTCTGTCGGGCGTTGACGCGGGCCTGCGCGTCGCTGGCCAGCAAGGCTTCGATGGAGTCGGTGGGGTTCGCTGGCATGGCGTCCAGGGCGGCGGCAACGGTGGAGGGGATGTCCAGAAAACCAATATGGCCCTGAAGAAATGCTGAAACTGCTTCTTCATTGGCAGCGTTGAGTACGGCCGGTGCGGTGCCACCGGCGCGGATCGCTGCAAATGCCAGCGACAAACATGGAAATGCGGCCAGATCCGGGGGTTCAAACTCCAGCCGTCCACCCTCGCTAAGCAAATCCAGCGCCGGCACCCCCGAGGCAATGCGCTTGGGCCAGCCCAAACCGACCGCCAGCGCGGTGCGCATGTCGGGCAGCCCCAACTGGGCCAGACTGCTGCCGTCGATGAAATCCACCATCGAATGCACCAATGATTGCGGATGTACCAGCACCCGAATGGCATCGACGGGTACCTCGAACAAGTGGTGGGCCTCGATGACCTCCAGGCCCTTATTCATCAAGGTGGCCGAATCCACCGAGATTTTTGGACCCATTGACCATTTGGGATGGGCCACCGCCTGTGCCGGTGTCACCTGCGCCAATCGCCTGCCAGACCAGCCACGAAACGGTCCGCCGGAGGCCGTCAGGGTGATGCGTGAGGGTGTGTTGCCATTCGCCAGGCATTGGAAAATGGCGTTGTGCTCACTGTCGATCGGGACGATCACCGCGCCATGTGCGTGCGCCTCGCGCATCAGCAGTTCACCAGCCAGCACGAGTGATTCTTTATTTGCCAGCAACAGGCGCTTGCCGACACGGGCTGCCGCCAAGGTGGACGGCAATCCCGCAGCTCCCACAATGGCCGCCACTACGGTATCGCAAGCATCGCTGGCTACCAATGCATCCAGAGCTTCGCTGCCGGCGTGTGCTTGAGTGGCAAGCCCCGCCGTACGCAGGCCATCGCGCAGTGCGCTGTAGCTGGCCATATCGGCGATGACCGCGTGGTCTGGTGCATGCGAGCGACACAGCGCCAGCAGGGCATCGACTTGGCTGCCGGCTGCCAGCACACTGGCGCGCATGCGCTGCGGGTGACGTGCGATCACATCCAGCGCGGATGTGCCAATCGACCCTGTGGCACCCAGAACGGCAACACGTTGCATCATCAGAAACCCAGCCATATCTTGCCCAGTGCAAACACCGGCAGTGCGGCCAATACACTGTCCACCCGATCCAGCACACCGCCGTGACCTGGGATTAAGGAGCCGGAATCCTTCATGCCGGCATGGCGTTTGAGCAGGCTTTCGAATAAATCACCGGCCACGCAGAACAGCACGGTGATCGCCGCAGCTCCCGCGATCGCCGGGAATTTGCTCGCCGGCGCGCCGATCAGCCATGCCCCCAACAAGGCCACTAGCATCGCCAAGGCCACGCCACCGCTGACCCCTTCTAGGGTTTTATTCGGGCTGATGCGTGGCGCCAATTTGCGGCCGCCAAACCATTGCCCGCCGAATTTGCGGCCGGTGAAGTAGGCGCCGCTGTCGGCTGCCCACACGATCAGCAATACCAGCAGTAGCCAGCCGGGGCCGCGCGGTTGACTGCTATGAATGACGGCCAGCGCGCACCAGGCGGGGATGATGGCGGCGGTGGCAGCCACCAGTTTGGCCGCACGCGCCTTGCCAAGGACTTCTGCGGAAAAGTGATAGTGCTTCAGCCATAGCAACGCCAGCAGCCACCACAACACGCCCAGCACAACAATGAGCTGGAACAAGGGAAGTGAGCGCACCGAATGCGATTGCGAGCCCCACACCAAGGCAACCATCAGTCCAAGGTTGCAGGCCAGCAGTGCGCTACGCGCCAATGTGTCTTCCAAACCGGCCAAGCGCAGCCATTCCCACAGTGCCAGCAAAAATACGATGGCGCTCACCAGCATCAGCCAACCGGTGGGCAACAACAACACGGCGGCAATAACGGCGGGTGCCATGATCAGCGCGGCCAAAATGCGGGTTTTGGTCATGGCGTATTCCCGGGGTGGGGTGCCCGAAGTTGGGCGCTAGTCAGGCCGAAGCGGCGTTCGCGGGTGGCAAAGTCATCCACCGCTTGTTGCAGCATTTGCGCATCGACATCCGGCCACAGTGTGTCGGTGAACCATAGCTCGGTATACGCCATCTGCCACAGCAGGAAATTACTGATGCGCAATTCGCCGCCGGTCCGGATGAACAAATCCGGTGCCGGCAGGTCGGCCAATGCCATCTGTGCCGATAGTGCGGATTCGTCAATCTGCTCGGGCAGCAAGCGGCCTGCAGCGACGTCCTCCGCCAGCAGTCTTGCCGCATGAACGATGTCCTGGCGACCGCCGTAACTGGCCGCAATCGTGAGCTGCAGTTTTGGATTGCTGGCGGTCAGGGCTTCTGCAGCGTGCATGCGCGCTTGTATTGCAGGGTCAAACCGCGAGCGTTCACCGATAAAACGCAGGCGTGCACCCAGGCGATGCAGCTCGTCCACCTCACGTTCCAGCGCACCCAAGAACAGCTTCATCAGGCCGCCAACTTCCTCGCTGGGGCGGTTCCAGTTTTCGCTGGAGAAGGCAAACAGCGTGAGTGCCTCGATCCCACGCTGCAGGCAAAACTCGACGCAACGCTTGACCGCCTGCGCACCCGCACGATGGCCGATGATGCGCGGGCGATGGCGTCTTTGCGCCCAGCGGCCATTGCCATCCATGATGATGGCAATGTGGTGCGGCAGCGGTGCGGCGCGGGTCGGCATGGGCAGGCTCGTATGCCTCAAACCGACATCAATTCCTGCTCTTTCGCCTTGACCACATCATCCACATCCTTGATCGCAGCATCGGTGATCTTTTGGATTTCGGCCTCGGTGCGTGCGCTTTCATCCTCAGTGATCTGCTTGTCTTTCAGCAGTTCCTTGACTTGATGGTTGGCGTCGCGGCGGATGTTGCGTACCGCTACCTTGGCGTCCTCGCCCTCGCCATGCACGACCTTGGTCAGGTCACGGCGGCGCTCTTCGGTCAGTGCCGGGATATTGAGCCGAATGGTGGTGCCGGCGGTATTCGGGGTCAGCCCCAGATCAGACGCCAGAATGGCCTTTTCCACCGCGCCAACCATTTGCTTTTCCCACGGCGTGATCAGGATCGAACGGGCATCTGCCACCGACACGCTGGCGACTTGTGACAGCGGCATGTCGGAGCCGTAATAGTTGACCTTGATGCTGTCCACCAGGCCGGCATTGGCGCGGCCAGTGCGCACTTTCACCAGATTGTGGCGGAGCGATTCGATGCTTTTGACCATGCGGGCTTGGGCATCTTTCTTGATTTCGTTCAACATGGCATCGCTCCGAACTGAATGTGCAAACCGCTGATTATAAGCGGCAAGCAGGCTATCGGGCGCGGTTTAGCTGCGGCCTTGCACCAAGGTGCCCACCTGCTCGCCGTGCAGAATGCGCAGCAATACGCCGGGTTCGGCCATGTCGAAAATGCGCAGCGGCAGGCTGGCATCACGGCACAGGGCGAATGCCGCGGTATCCATCACTTGCAAGTTGCGGGCAATGACTTCGTCATAACTCAGGTTATTCAGCTTGATTGCATCGGGGTACTTCTTGGGGTCTTTGTCATAGACGCCGTCGACTTTGGTCGCTTTCAGCAATAAATCGGCACCGATCTCGATCGCGCGCAGCGCAGCACCCGAGTCGGTGGTGAAGAATGGGTTGCCGGTGCCGGCGGCAAAAATGACCAGACGACCCTTTTCTAGGTGGCGGATAGCGCGCCGCCGGATGTAGTCTTCGCACACGTCATTGATTTTCAAGGCGCTCATTACGCGGGCCTTGCCACCTTGCTTTTCCAATGCATCCTGCATGGCCAAGGCATTGATCACCGTGGCCAGCATGCCCATATGGTCGCCGGTGACCCGATCCATCCCGCCGGCGGCCAACCCTGCGCCGCGGAAGATATTGCCGCCGCCGATCACCAGTGCAATCTGCGCACCGGCTTCGCTGGCTTCAATCACTTCTTGCGCCAACCGGATCAATACATTGGGGTCGATACCGTAATCCTCGTTGCCCATCAATGCCTCGCCGGAAAGTTTCAACAGCACACGGCGATAGGCAAGTTGCGACATGGGAATTCCTAGTCAAGAGGGCGACCAATTCTAACGGAAAGCCCCGCATGACGATTCGACGTGCACAGGTCAATCGCAAGACTTGGACTGCCGCTGCAAGAAATTTGCGAAAAATGTTGCGCGATCGAAAAACCCTGCGTATGATTGCGGGCTCACAGCGGAGTGGTAGTTCAGTCGGTTAGAATGCTGGCCTGTCACGCCGGAGGTCGCGGGTTCGAGTCCCGTCCACTCCGCCAGTTTGAAGCAAAAGCCTCGCAGCAATGCGGGGCTTTTTGCTTTTTGCTTTGCGCACGTCGTGCCAGTGCGCCCAATCGACGCCAAGCAGCATGGGCGAGCACGACCAACTGGACTAGGGTTGCATTAGACGAGTTAGACTACGCGGCTACGCCTCAATGTCAGCTTGCCCATGTTGCAGAAACTTCGCGAAAAGACCTCCGGCTGGATCGCCACCGCAATCCTCGGCCTCCTGATTGTTCCGTTCGCTTTCTTCGGCATGGAGTCTTACATGTCGCAGCGAGTGGACACCTATGTGGCGCGGATCGCGCAGCCGCCGTCGTGGTGGGCCTCGGCACCACAAGTGTGGCCGATCACCTATCTGTGGAAGATCGAAGACATTGATGCCGCGGCCTATAAAGAGCGTCTGGAAACGGCGCGTATGCGGATGCGTGCGCAGCAGGGCGAGAGCTACGACGCCAAGGCATTCGAGTCGGTCGAAAACAAGCGCAAGATTCTTGACACCCTGATCGATGATCGTTTGATGCAGCTGGCAACCAAGCGCGACAACATCGTGATCAGTGATGCGCAGGTGGCCGAGGCCATTGGCAAGATTCCGGACTTTCAGGTCGATGGCGCATTCAATACGGATCGTTATCAGATGTTGCTGTCGACGCAGAATCCGCCGATGACGCCGCGCAGCTTTGAAGCCAAGGTGCGCGACGGACTGATGGATGACTTGATTCCTTCGCGGATCGCACAATCCGCCTTCGTTACCGATACCGAGCTGGATCGGCTGATGCGGTTATTGGGTGAGCATCGCGATGTCAGCTATGTCAACCTGCCTGCCCCCGCCGCCGATACTTCCGAAGTCACCCAGGCCCAGATTGATGCTTGGTACAAGGCGCATGCAGCGCAGTTCCATGCCCCGGAAACCGTGCGCTTGGAATATGTCGAAGTGGATGGCAGCAAGCTGGCCCCACCCGTGGTCGACGATGCGGCCTTGCATAAGAAGTATCAAGAGCAGATTGCGAAATCGCCCTCAGGCGACAAGCGTGAGGTCTCGCATATCCTGATCGCAGTGGCGGCAAATGCCAGCGATACCGAGAAGAAAGCCGCCGAGGCCAAGGCCAGGCAACTTGCAGACATGGCGCGTGCGCCGGGTGCAGATTTTGCAGCGCTGGCCAAGGCCAATTCGGATGACAGTGGCTCCAAAGCCAAAGGTGGCGACCTCGGCTGGCTGAGCAAGGGCGGCATGCCGGGTACGTTTGACGATGCTGCGTTTGCCATGCAGCAAGGTGAGATCCGTGGCCCGGTCAAAAGTGATTTCGGCTGGCATGTGATCAAGGTCAACCAAATCCAGCAGGGTGTGCAGCGCTCGTTTGAAGACATGCGCGCCGATCTTGAAAAAGAGTTGCAGCAAGGTGGGCGTGAGCAAGCATTCAATGAATTGACCGGTAAATTGGTCGATGCGGTGTACAAGAACCCAACCTCGCTGGAGCCGGCGGCCAAGGCCTTGGGGCTGACGGTGCAAACCACACCGGCGTTCACCCGTACCGGCGGCCCTGGCATTGCTGCCGATCCGAAGGTGCTGCGTGCAGCGTTTTCGGACAACCTGATGCAAGATGGCACGGCCAGTGACCCCATCGAAATTGGCCCTGAACACACGGTGTTGATTCGCGTGATTGCACATGAGCCAGAACGGGCGTTGCCGCTGGCACAAGTGCGTGATGCGGTGGTGCAGGCAATCCATGCCGACCGCCAGCGCAAGGCAGCTGAAAGCGCAGCTGATGCATTGCTGAAAGCAGCGCAGGGCAAGGGTTTGGCTGCAGCAGCGCAGGCCGCCGGGCTGGCCGTATCCGATGCCAATGACCTTGTGCGCCGCAGCCCATTGCCTTCGGCACAAGCGGTGGAGGCATTCTTCAATCTGCCGCGTGCGCGTGACAACAAGTTGTCGATGGGCAAGGCCTTGATCGGCGGCAGCTACATGGTGTTTGAGTTGCGTGCGGTGCGTGATGCCGACATTGGTCAGGTATCGGCGCAAGAGCGCACGCAGTTGCGCCAACAGGTCTCACAGAGCACCGGGATGCAGGCACAAGATGCCTTCGTGCGCGCTGCACGTGCGCATTACGATATCAAGGTGGCGGAAGACCGGCTGTAAGTGCCGCAGCGGTATCGCAACAAAAACGCCCGGCGATATGCCGGGCGTTTTTCTATGCGGCAATGGGGCGCGAGTGTTTCACTCGATCCCGCTCATGCCCATGATGTTGTAGCCGGCATCCACATAGGTGACCTCGCCGGTGATGCCATTGGCCAGATCCGAGCACAGGAACGCAGCAGCGTTGCCCACATCTTCGATTGTCACCACGCGCCGCAGCGGTGCGGCGGCTTCGAATGCACTCAGCATCTTGCGGAAATTGGCCACGCCACTGGCGGCCAAGGTGCGGATCGGGCCGGCCGAAATCGCATTCACGCGGGTGCCCTCCGGGCCCAGCGCCATCGCCATGTAGCGTACGGTCGCTTCCAGCGAGGCCTTGGCCACGCCCATCGTGTTGTAGTTGGCCAGTGCGCGTTCCGCACCCAGATACGACAGGGTCAGGATGCTGCCGTTGCGCCCCTTCATCAGCGGGCGCGCCGCCTTGCCCAGCGCCGCCAACGAGTAGGCGCTGATGTCGTGGGCAATGTGGTAACGCTCGCGATTGATGCCGTCGAGAAAATCCCCTTCGATCGCTTCACGCGGGGCGAACGCGATGCAATGCACGAGGATGTCGAACCCATCGTTCCAATGCTTGCCCAGTTCGGCAAAGCAATGGTCGATTTGCGCGTCGTCGGCCACGTCCAAAGGCAGCACGATCGTGCTGCCATACTCGGCGGCGGCGTCTTCCACCCGCGATTTCAGTTTTTCGTTCTGATAGGTCAACGCCAACTCCGCGCCTTCGCGGTGGAAGGCGTCGGCAATGCCGGTGGCGATGGAGCGTTGGCTGGCGATGCCGGTGACCAGCGCACGCTTGCCTTGCAGGAATCCCATGGTGTCTCCTTGTGAGTTGCGCGTGGGGCGCGTCGAGCGAATGCTCTAGTTTGCCTTGCGCGGCTGCTTGCGGCCAGTCCCATTGCGTTTGCCCGCGCTATCCCGCAAACCCATCCTTCCATGCGCGTAGCGCGGCAAACACGGCGGTCTCGTCGGGCAGTGCCATTCCGGCATGCTGCTGCACCGCAGCGCGCACGCCCGCGGCATGGCAGCGCAAAAACGGGTTGCAGGCGCGCTCGGTGTCCAGCCGCACGGGCAGGCTGGGATGCCCGGAAGATCGCAGCACGCGGATCTCTTTGACCCGTTGCTGTAGTGCCGGGTTATCCGCATCCACGACCAGTGCGAATGCAGCATTGGCCAGCGTGTATTCGTGTGCGCAGCAAACCCGGGTGTCACCCGGCAGCGCCGCCAGTTTCGATAGCGAGGCATGCATCTGTGCCGGCGTGCCTTCAAACAGACGCCCGCAGCCAAGGCTGAACAAGGTGTCGCCGCAAAACAGCAGGTCTTCCCCGACATAGGCAAGGTGGCTGCGGGTATGGCCGGGGACAGCCAGCACGCGGAACTGCCACGGGCCGATGGCGAGCACCTGGCCCTCGCTGACCCGCTGGGTGGCATGTACGATGCGCGCATCATCCGGTGCAAACACGGGCGTGTCCGGCCAGCGCGCCAACAGCGCCGGCAGTCCGCCGATGTGGTCGCTATGGTGATGGGTAATCACGATGGCGTGTGGCGCAGGGCCATCGCCGATTGCAGCCAAAACGGGCGTAGCATCGCCAGGATCAACGACCAGCGCACGCCCGCTGGCATCACGCAGCAGCCAGATGTAATTGTCATCAAATGCGGCAAGCGCGTGCAGATTCATGATTCCAGCGGTGACGGCGCGCGGGCTTTCCCGCAGAATCACCACCATGCCGCTGCCTGTCCCTGATCGTCAACCCAAGTTTGCCGCCACCGATGCGTGGTTTGCCAGCGTGGCCGGACAAGCGCTATTGGCCAGCGAGGCCGAATGCGTGCGTATTGCGGGCCAGCAATCGCCGGGGCAGCCGTATGTGTGGCTGGGAGCAGGCGCCAGCTTGCTGCCGCCCGATACGGGTGGCAGTGGCCTGTTGCTGCGCCTGCATTGCGCGGAACAGGGGGGCTGGGCGGGCGATCTATGTTGTGATTTGCCGTTGCCCGTGGTCAGCGAATCGTGCGCCAGCGTGATCGTGCAACATGCATTGGATGCAAGCCCCGTGGCAAATGAGTTACTGCACGAATGTGCACGGATCCTGCTGCCGGGCGGCATTCTGTGGCTGCTGGCACTGAACCCCATTTCACCGTATCGCCTGCGTTGGCAGGGGCAGGGGTTGGCAGCCTCCGAGCCGATCCGTTGGCGTCGGAGGCTGCGTGCAGCGGGGCTCAACCCAGAACCTGTTTCGCAAGGTGTGGGGCCGACATGGAACGTGGCACCAGTACTGGACGTACAAGAAGGCGCGGGGTTGCGGGCTGCGTTCCTGTTGCGTGCGCACAAGCGCCGCCTTCCGATGACGCCGATGCGTAGTAAACCACACGCATTGGGCTGGCACCCTGAGGTTGCGGCATGACAAACGCCCGCAAACAGGTGGATATCCATACCGATGGTGCCTGTTTGGGTAATCCCGGCCCGGGGGGCTGGGGTGTGTTGTTGCATTGGTGCGGGGTTGAGCGCGAGCTCTCCGGCGGCGAGGCTGATACCACCAATAACCGCATGGAACTGATGGCCGCGATTGCCGCGCTGGAGTCGCTGCGCGAGCCGTGCGAAGTTATTTTGCACACCGACTCCCAATATGTGCGGCAAGGTATTTTGGAGTGGATGAGTGGTTGGATTCGACGGGGCTGGAAAACAGCGGGCGGTGCGCCGGTCAAGAACCGCGATCTGTGGGAACGGTTGCATCAGGCGGCAGCCCGGCATCAGGTGGATTGGCGCTGGGTCAAGGGCCATAGCGGTGACCCCGGCAATGAACGCGTGGATCAACTGGCGCGCAACCAGGCACTGAAATTCAAGGAGAACGCAAGCTGATGCGGCAAGTGATTTTGGACACTGAAACCACCGGCCTGGATTGGCGCAAAGGCAACCGCGTGGTCGAAATTGGCTGTGTCGAGGTGCTGGAGCGGCGTCCCACCGGGCGCACCTTCCATTACTACCTGAATCCGGATTGCGAATTCGAGCCGGGGGCGCAGGAAGTGACCGGCTTGAGTTTGGATTTCCTAGCCGACAAGCCGCGCTTTGCCGACATCGCAGAAGACTTCATTGCATTTATCGACGGCGCCGAGCTGATCATCCACAACGCAGCTTTCGATATCGGGTTTTTGGATGCTGAACTTGCACGGCTGAAAGACTTCGGCAAAGTGCTTGATCGATGCACGGTGGAAGACACCTTGTTGATGGCGCGGCAACGCTTCCCAGGCCAGCGCAATTCCCTGGACGCTTTGTGCAAGCGATTGGGGGTGGATAATTCCCACCGACAGTTGCACGGCGCATTGCTGGATGCGCAGATTTTGCTGGATGTGTATCTGGCACTGACTTCGGGCCAGGGTGAAATTGGCTTTCAGATCTGTGAGGAAGCAGTACTCTCAGCGGCAGTCGTGGTCAATCCACAAGCCGGCGATGCGTCACGGCCACGGGTGCTCATTCAACCCGAAGAGGCGCAGGCGCACGCAGAGCGCCTTGCGGGGCTACAAAAAAAATCAGGCAGGTGCCTGTGGCTGGAAGCGGATGCCTTGATCTGAGCAGGCGTTGCTGGATGGCCGCAAGCATGCTGGTCATCCCTGATTGCTTCAGTGCCGGCGCACCAGCACGACCGTGACATTATCCGAGCCGCCACCGTCCAGCGCGGCGGCCACCAAACCATCCACACATTCCTGTGCACTGCATTCGCCATGCGCCAGCACCCGCGCAATTTGGCGATCGTCCACTTCCTCGGTCAGGCCGTCGCTGCATAGCAGCAATTGCATGCCTGCACGCAGCTCGCCGTTGAGCGTTTCCACGTTCAACTGTTCTGGTGCCGTCACCCCGAGTGCTTGCGTCACCACGTTGCGGTGCGGATGGTTGCGTGCCTGCGCAGCACTGATCGCACCTTGTGCAATGAGCTCTTGCACATAACTATGGTCATGCGAGATCTGGGTCAGTGTCCCATCACGCCACAGGTACACTCGGCTGTCGCCCACCCATGCAACCTCGAACTGGTTGCCGTGGATACGCGCCGCAACCACGGTGGTCCCCATCGGCAGGCTGTCGCCACGGCGCTTGGAGCAGCGGATGATTTCCTCGTCGGCTACTTTGATGGCACGGCTCAAATCGCTGCCTGCGCGCACTTCATTGACGATGATTTCGCGCGCCATAGCCGCAGCCACTTCGCCGTATTCATGGCCACCCATGCCGTCGGCCACAAGCCACAGCCCCAGCTCGCTGTCCCCGTAATAGGTATCTTCGTTCAGCTCGCGTCGCAGGCCGACATGGGTCAGATGTCCGAATTCAATCATGCGTAGGGCAGGCGTCCGGTGTTTATGGTGGTAACGGAATGGTGCGATAGAACCGGACGGGGGCGCGGCACATGGACATCATGCGAAGCAGTATGACGTTCTTCCCGTGTCGAAAGTGGGGTGAAATCCGACCTGATTCACGATTCTGTTAGATGAGTGGGTATTCCCGGATCCGTAATCTGGGCAGCGGGCTTGGGTATGGTGTCGCGGAGCCGACGCAGCTGATACAAAAACACCCCCGAGCGGGGGTGGTTTGTAGTGGCGGAGAGGGAGGGATTCGAACCCTCGGTAGGCTATAAACCTACGCCTGATTTCGAGTCAGGTACATTCAACCGCTCTGCCACCTCTCCGGAAGTGGGCCGCAAATGATAACGGGATAGAGACTTTGCTGCAAGGTTGTCACGTCTTGATGGCAGCGGCTGGTAACAAAAAAAAACCCGCCAGCACGGGCGGGTTTTTTTCCGGAACTCAAGCTGGTGCCTGGTTCAGACCTGCATCGCCTTTGCAACTTCGGCGGCGTAGTCTTCCACCACCTTTTCGATGCCTTCACCCACCACCAGACGCTGGAAGCCGATCACGTCGGCACCGGCAGCCTTGAGCACGGCCTCCACGGTCTTGTCGCCGTCCAGCACGTAGGGCTGACCGTACAGGGTCACTTCGTTGATGATCTTGGCGATCTTGCCGCTGATGATTTTTTCCAGGATTTCGGCTGGCTTGGCCTTGTCCTTTTCGCTCATCTTGGCCAGCTCGATTTCCTTTTCCTTGGCCACGAACTCGGCCGGTACATCGGCCGCCTTGTTGTGCGGCGGGTTCATCGCGGCAACGTGCATCGCCAGGCCACGGGCGAGGTCGGCATCGCCGCCAGCCAGTTCCACCAGTACGCCGATCTTGCCGCCGTGGACGTAAGCGGCCACGTGGTTGCCGGTGTTCATGCTGACCATGCGGCGCACCTGGATGTTTTCCCCCAGCTTGGCGATGGCTGCGGCGCGGGCTTCTTCGACGGTGTCGCCGGAGGCCAGCTTGGCGGCCTTCAAGCTGTCGACATCGGTGCTACCCGAGGCCAGTGCGGCAGCGGCGATGGCTTCGCACAGGTCAACAAAGTTGCCGTCTTTGGCCACGAAGTCGGTTTCCGAGTTGATTTCCACCAGTACGGCCTTGCCGCCGGCTTGGGCTGCGGCCACGCGGCCTTCGGCAGCCACACGGCTGGCCTTTTTGTCGGCCTTGGCCAGACCCGACTTGCGCAGCGCTTCGGCCGCGGCGTCGATGTCGCCATTGGTTTCGGTGAGTGCCTTCTTGCACTCCATCATGCCGGCGCCAGTGCGCTCGCGCAGTTCCTTCACAAGGGAAGCGGTGATTTCAGCCATTGGGATTACCTCTGAATTGAATACGGTGAAACCCCTCTCCCGTTGGGAGAAGGGTTAGTGTGAGAATTTGGCGCGTGCGGAATTCCACAACGCGACCGAACCCTCATCCGGCACTTACGGGCCACCTTCTCCCAGCGGGAGAAGGGACAGTCGCAGCCTGCGCGGCTGCGTGATGGGGTGATTACTCGCCCTTCTTGCCGCGACGGCTCGGCTTGGCCTCTTCGCCTTCAACCGCAGCAGTGAAGTCTTCTTCACGCACGTTGGCGGCGTTCGGCGCAGCGGCCTTGCCTTCCAGTACGGCGTCGGCAGCAGCGCGTGCGTACAGCTGCACTGCGCGGATGGCGTCGTCGTTGCCGGGAATGGCGTAGTCCACCAAGGCCGGGTCGTAGTTGGAGTCGACCACTGCGATTACCGGAATCCCAAGCTTCTTGGCTTCCTTGATGGCGATGTCTTCATGGCCGATATCAATCACGAAGATCGCGTCGGGCAGGCGGTTCATTTCCTTGATACCGCCGAGCGAGGCCTCCAGCTTGTCGCGCTCGCGGCGCAGGCCCATCACTTCGTGCTTGACCAGCTTCTGGAAAGTGCCATCGGTTTCGGCGGCTTCCAGTTCCTTCAGGCGGGCAACCGACTTCTTCACGGTGGCGAAGTTGGTCAGGGTGCCGCCCAGCCAACGCTGGTTCATGAAGGGCATGCCGCAACGCTCGGCTTCTTCCTTGATGGCTTCACGCGCGCTGCGCTTGGTGCCCAGGAACAAAATGATGCCGCGCTTCTGCGCAACGCCGCTGATGAAGTTCATCGCGTCATTGAACAGCGGGACGGTCTTTTCCAAGTTGATGATGTGGATCTTGCCGCGCGCACCAAACAGGTACGGGGCCATCTTGGGGTTCCAGTAGCGGGTCTGGTGGCCGAAATGGACGCCGGCTTCCAGCATCTGACGCATGGTGATTTGGGGCATTGCAAACACTCCGATTGAATGGAATCCGCGCCGGTTGAATGAGGGCGCTGCACCCTGTCCGCAAGGATGGGGGCGGGATTCCGGGGTTGGGCCTCCCTGTCGTCACTGTGTCCGAACCCGCTTGCGCGGGCACCCCGGAACAGGGATTGCCGACAGGTGTGGATTCGACGGTACGCCCGTCGTGGCGGCGATAAAGCCCCCGAAGTATAGGGGAAACCAGGCGGCAGGGCAATCTTGGCGGTGGGCGCGCCACTGGCCTGGCGCGTGCGGCACAGCCACATGATCGATCTGCCTCCGCAATGCGCGATAATGCGCAAATGACAATCAATCTGAAGACCCCGGCGGATATCGAAAAAATGCGCGTGGCGGGCCGTTTGGCCGCCGAAGTGCTGCAAGTGGTGGCCCCATTCGTGAAACCGGGCGTCACTACTGAAGAACTCGACCGCATCTGCCATGACCATATCGTCAATGTGCAGGGCGCGATTCCGGCCAATGTCGGCTACCGTGGCTTTCCCAAGACCGTGTGCACCTCGGTCAATAACGTGATCTGCCACGGGATTCCCAGTGACACCAAAGTGCTGCGTGATGGCGATATCGTCAATATCGACGTGACCGTGATCAAAGACGGTTGGCATGGCGATACCAGTCGGATGTACTACGCGGGCACGCCGTCGGTGATGGCCAAGCGTTTGGTGGATGTGACCCGCGAGGCGATGTTCCGTGGCATCCGTGCCGTGCGCCCCGGGGCCACCTTGGGCGATGTGGGGCACGCCATCCAGAGCTATGTGGAAGCCGAGCGCTTCAGCGTGGTGCGCGAATATTGCGGGCACGGCATCGGCAAGATTTACCACGATGAACCGCAGGTGCTGCATTACGGTCGGCCCGGCGAGGGCTTGGTTTTGCAGGAAGGCATGACCTTCACCATCGAGCCGATGGTCAACGAAGGTGCCCGCCATACGCGCTTGTTGCCGGATGGTTGGACGGTGGTGACCAAAGACCGCAAATTATCTGCGCAATGGGAACACATGGTGGTGGTCACCCATGACGGTGTGGAAATCCTGACCCGCTTGCCGGGTGACGACAACGATTTGTGAGCATGCAGGCGGCGGCAACCGGCGCGCTGATCGACGATGCTGCGTGGTCGGTGGCGGCACGTACTGCGGTGGCGTTGGCCGATGCCAAATTGGCGCGGCGCTTTGATGCCGGTGCGCCAGCAGACCGTTTGATTGCGCTGCGTGCGCGTGCGGTGGATGTGCAAGTGCGCGCCGCGTGGCAGCGTTGTTTCGATCAAGCGGCACCGTTGGCGCTGTTTGCCGTCGGCGGCTACGGGCGCGGCGAATTGTTTCCGCATTCCGACATTGATTTGTTGGTATTGGCCGAACCTGCCGCGCAGCAACAAGGTGAAACCGCACTGGCCAGGTTCAATGCCATGTTGTGGGATGCCGGTTTGCAAGTCAGCATGGCGGTGCGCTCCGCACAGGAATGCACGCAAGCCGCCGCCGATATCACGGTGGTGACGGCCCTGATCGAAGCCCGCCCGTTGTGTGCCAATGACGAGGATGTGGCACGTTTGGCGGATGCGGTTTCATCCGGGCACGTGTGGCCGCCGGCACGGTTTTTTGCTGAAAAATGCGAAGAGCAGCGCCGCCGCCATGCGCGCTTCGGGGACACTTCCGATAACCTGGAACCCAATCTCAAAGATGGTCCGGGTGGCTTGCGTGACCTGCATCTGTTGGGCTGGTTGGCGCTGCGCAGCTTTGGCGCGCGCAGCTTGGATCAGATGATCGAGCTGGGCCGATTGGGGTTTGATGAAGCCGCCGCGCTGGAGCGCGAGCGCCGCGCCTTGTGTCGTTTTCGCTATGGATTGCATCTGGTGGCGGGGCGGCGCGAAGAGCGTTTGCGTTTTGATTATCAAAAACCGCTTGCGGCACGTTTGGGCGATGTGGACGATGCCGATTCGCTGGGTGTCGAGAAAATGATGCAACGCTTTTACCGCAGCGCCGCCATCGTGCGCCGGGTGGGTGAGCGCCTGTTACAACGTTTCGAAGAATACTTTGCGGGTATCCAGCCGCCGGAGCCACTGGACACCCAGTTCGAGCGGCGCGGTGATTATCTTGCTACGGCTGTTTCCGGTTGGTTGGAAGCGGATCCTGCGCATGTGTTCGCAATGTTTGCCGCCTGGGCAGCCACGCCCGGGCTGCGCGGCCTGCATTCGCAAACCGCGCGGGAGTTGGCCTTGGCATTGCCTTTGATTCCAGCGTATGACGAGGCTCCGGCTTCCCTGCGCGAGGCGTTCATGCAATTGCTGCGTGGGCCGCAAGCGGTGGCCACTCTGGAACGCATGGCCAGGCTGGGCGTGTTGGGGCACTGGATTCCAGCATTTCAGCGGGTTTCCGGGCGGATGCAGTTCGACTTGTTCCATGTCTTTACCGTCGATCAACACACGTTGACCGTGTTGCGCAATCTGGCCAGCTTTGCCAGTGGCGAGGCGGATCCGCGTTTTGCGATTACCCATCTGGTGTGGCCGTCGCTGCGCAAGCCGGAGTTGTTGTTGCTGGCGGGCTTGTTCCACGATATCGGCAAGGGCCGCGGGGGCGATCATTCCGAGCTCGGCGCGGTGGATGCGCGCACCTTTTGCGAAGCGCATGGCTTGTTGGAAGCCGACATCGCGCTGGTGGAATGGCTGGTGCGCAAGCATTTGTTGATGTCCGTCACCGCGCAAAAACAAGACATCACCGACCCGGATGTGATCCATCGTTTTGCGGAAATCGTGGCCGATCGCCAGCGGTTGGACTATTTGTATTTGCTCACCTGCGCGGATATCGCCGGCACCTCGCCAAAACTCTGGAATGGTTGGAAAGACCGCTTGTTGGCGGATTTGCACACCGCAACCCGGTTGGCATTGCGGCGCGGCCTGGGGCAACCGGTGGCGGCGGAAGAGCGTATTTCCGAAAACCATGAAGCGGCGCGTGCGATGCTGCTTGCCGAAGGGCATGACGATGCGGCGATTGCTGCGATGTTTGCACGGATGCCACAGGAAAATTTCCTGCGCAGCCGGCCCGACCAGATTGCGTGGCAGGCCGCCTCATTGCATTTGGCGGCAGCAGGCGAGGCGGTAGTGGCATCACGTGCCATGTCCGGACGCGATGGGCTGGAAGTGCTGGTGCATATGCCCGATCAGGATGGGCTGTTTGCCGCCATCGTGATGGCACTGGACCGGTTGGGGATGAGTGTGCAGCAGGCACGGGTGCTGGATGCGCCGGGTGGTGCGATTCACGACACCTTTCACGTACTCCCCGTGGATACCCGGCAAGCCATTGAGCCGGCACGATTGGCCAACGCACTGGCGCATGCACTGGTGGGTGATGTCGGGCGAATGCTGCCGGCACGGCGCAGCCAGCCGCGTCATCTCAAACATTTCAAAGTGGCACCACAACTGGATTTCATCGACCTTGCCGGTGGCACCCGCATTGGCTTGGTCTGTACCGATCGCCCCGGGTTGCTGGCGGATATCGCGCGAGTCCTGCGCGAACAACATCTGCGTGTGCACGATGCACGCATCGCCACCTTCGGCGCACGCGCCGAAGACTTGCTGCTGGTCAGCGATGAGCACAATCACCCCCTTTCGCCAGAACGTTGTGATGCACTTCGCATTGCCTTGCTGGCGGTTCTTGATGGAGACATTGCATGAGTTCGCCCCACATCGACAGCCTGCGTGACACATTGGAAGATGCGTGGGAGCGCCGCACTGACTTGCAGGCTGACGAGATCGCCAGCCGCGTGCGCCCGGCAGTGGATCAGGCGATTGCCGGATTGGAGCAAGGCACGCTGCGGGTGGCCGAGCCCGACGGGAATGGCGGCTGGCAGGTCAACCAATGGTTGAAAAAAGCGGTGCTGTTGTATTTCCGTACCCAGGACATGGCGCTGATGGATGCCGTACCCGCCCCGTTCTGGGACAAAGTGCCGGCGCGCTTTGCCGGCTTCGATGAGGCCGCCTTCCGTGCTGCGGGTGTGCGTGTGGTGCCTGGCGCCGTGGTGCGCGCCG
This sequence comes from uncultured Thermomonas sp., assembly GCF_937872235.1. Classification (NCBI taxonomy): domain Bacteria; kingdom Pseudomonadati; phylum Pseudomonadota; class Gammaproteobacteria; order Lysobacterales; family Lysobacteraceae; genus Thermomonas; species uncultured Thermomonas sp. The sequence continues at coordinate 18,733 of NZ_CALMPC010000121.1, read as the reverse complement.
GCAGCCACATCGGCAAGGACGTGGTGTTGATGCCGAGCTTCGTCAACATCGGCGCCTTCGTGGGCGAAGGCACGATGGTGGATACCTGGGCCACGGTGGGAAGCTGCGCGCAGATCGGCAAGGGCTGTCATCTGTCGGGCGGCGTGGGCATCGGTGGCGTGCTGGAACCGCTGCAGGCGGGCCCGACCATCATCGAGGATCATTGTTTCATCGGCGCACGTTCGGAAGTGGTGGAAGGCTTCGTGGTCGGCCATCACAGCGTGGTGGGGATGGGTGTGTTCCTCGGCCAGAGCACTCGCGTCTACAACCGCATGACCGGCGCAGTGAGCTACGGCAGTGTGCCGCCGGGGAGCGTGGTGGTGTCCGGCTCGCTGCCCGCAGCCGATGGCAGCCATTCGTTGTACTGCGCGGTGATCGTCAAGCAGGTGGACGAGAAAACCCGCAGCAAGACCAGCGTCAACGAGTTGCTGCGCGGGTTGGCGGATTGATCTTTACCCGTATCGCGAAGCTGGCCGGCATGCAGTTTCCGCGACACGCCGTGAATACGTCCTTGTAGGCTCATCGGCGACATCCCTGTCGCCGATGGTCGCGGAACCCGCATGCCGGCCATCTCCATGGAGTTTCTCGCATGACCACGTTGTACGGACTCAAGAGCTGCGACACCTGCAAGAAAGCACAAAACTGGCTTAAACGTTTTGGCGTGGAATACACCTTCGTGGATTACCGCGACCAGCCGCAGTCGCCGGAAACCCTGCTGACATGGAAAGACGCGGCGGGTGGTTGGGATGCGCTGATCAACAAATCCTCGACGACCTGGCGTGAACTTGCGCCGCAGCGCAAAACCCCGGGCAGCGATGCCGAATGGAAATTACTGCTGCGCGAATACCCGCAGCTGGTCCGGCGGCCCGTGGTGGTGTTGGCTGATGGCCGCGTGGCGCAAGGATTTTCAGACAATGGTTTCAAGAAATTGTTCGGGATCGGCGTATGAATGACGTGTTGCAACTGGCATGCGAGTTGGTCGCGCGCCCCTCGATCACACCGGACGATGCCGGTTGCCAGCCATTGATCGCGCAGCGCTTGCAAGCGGTGGGGTTTTCCATCGAATCCTTGCGCTTTGGCGATGTGGACAATCTTTGGGCCACCCACGGCAGCGGCGACGGCCCGGTGCTGGTGTTGCTGGGGCATACCGATGTGGTGCCGCCTGGCCCGCGTGAGGCGTGGGCCAGCGATCCCTTCGTCGCCGAGATTCGCGACGGCGTGTTGTACGGGCGCGGTGTGGCCGACATGAAGGGCAGCGTAGCGGCGTTCGTGATCGCGCTGGAACGCTTTGTGGCCGCGCATCCGCAACATGCCGGCACGGTGGCGTTGCTGTTGACCTCCGACGAAGAAGGCGATGCCATCGACGGTGTGCGCAAGGTGGCCGACGTGTTCCGCGCACGCGGTCAGCGCATCGACTGGTGCATCACCGGCGAGCCATCCTCCAGGCACGCCTTGGGGGATTTGCTGCGGGTTGGCCGGCGCGGCAGTCTGTCGGCCACACTCACCGTGCGCGGCGTGCAGGGGCATGTCGCGTATCCGGAAAAAGCGCGCAACCCGATCCATCAGGCGCTGCCGGCGCTGGCCGAATTGGCCGCACGGCAATGGGACCAAGGTTTCGAAACCTTCCCGCCGACCCGTCTGCAAATTTCGAACATCCACGCCGGCACCGGCGCCAACAATGTGATCCCCGGCGAGCTGCAGGTGCTGTTCAACCTGCGCTACAACCCGCATTGGACGGCAGGAGCACTCGAAGCCGAATGCGAGGCCGTGCTGTGTGCGCATGCACTTGACTACGCGATCCACTGGCACCGCAGCGGCGAACCCTTCTACACCCCGCAAGGGTCGCTACGTGCAGCGGCGCGCAAGGTGCTGGCCACGTTTGCCGGCGCAGCCCCCGAAGAAAGCACTGGCGGCGGCACCTCGGATGCGCGCTTCATTGCGCCACTGGGCGCGCAGTGCATTGAAATCGGCCCGGTCAATGCCAGCATCCATCAAGTGAATGAGCAGGTACGGGTGGAGGATTTGCAGCAGCTGCCGGCGTTGTATTTAGAATTGATGGAGACGTTGTTGCTGGGTTGATCAGCGCGTTGCCGGCAGCAACGTCAACGTGTATTTCACCGGTCCCGGCAGGAACGGTGCGGGGTCGCCCTCCACCCATGCGGCGTGGCCGGCACCCCAGAACGGTGACAGCGGGTGGCCGCTTTGGCCGCCGGGCATTTCGATGATGCCGTCTTGTTCGTGGCCCGGTGAGACCACCATGCGTTCAGACGCACCAAAGGCGGGGCCGGCTACGCGCGGCATGTTGCCATCGCCGGCCAAGGCTTGTGCGGGCATGCATAGCCAAGGTTTGCCGAAGATGGGAATGGCTTTGGCCAAGGGGTGGCAGATCGCGGCGGTATTGCGCTGCCCCCAGGTGCGCTGGCCCAGTGGGCCGGATTTTTCCAAGTTACTGCGCACTTCGCTGGCGGCATCTTCAAACAGCGCGTTCCAACTTGCATAGTGGCGTGGCAGCAGATTGATCGGCATCTGCGTCACCAGCGGCCAGACCACGCCCTCCAGTTGCGGAAGATGGGGTTTTTCGAACGCTTTACCCAGTGCCACACGCGCCGGGGCGATCAGGCCATCGGCAATCCGCGCGGTGACGGCCAACCGCCAAGCGCGCACGATGTGGTAGCTCACCGAGGCAGGGGCGGCGCGGCCCTCCCAGGTGGATGCGGCCTGCGCCAAGGCATGCAGTGCGGGCGTGTTGGCAGTCCTGGCGCGTGCTTGCAGCAGGTGTTGCCACGGGGTGAGGAATACAGCGCGATCGTCCAATTGCACGGCCAGTAAATCGTACTCCCGGAAGCGTTGCTTGGCGTGCAAAGCATCGCGAATTTGCGCGCCACGGGCACCCAGGGCGTAGCCGCCATCGCCTACGGTGGCCAGCGTTGCGCCATCCACCACGCGGGCGTTGGCGGTCCACAAACGCGGGAATTCCGGCGAACGCAGAACAGGAGTGTTGCGGGTGGACATGGCCCATGGCGGGCAGACTTGCGTGCGTGCATCGATCACGGTGTTGCTGGCGGGGCAGCTGGCGGCCCGTTGCGGAATCGGCCCCAACAACCGCCATGCGATCTGGCCTTGGGTATCGGCGATCACCAGGTTTTGCGTAGGCAGGGCAATGTCCTGCGCCAGTTGCAGGGCGTTATCCACGCTCTGTGCCAATGCAAACCGGCTCAAGCCAAGATTCACCGCTCCTGGTAATTGCGCCACCCAGCGCAGGCTGAGCACGCGGCCATCGGCTTGATGCTGCATGACAGGGCCCCATGCGGATTCTTCTACCTGCAAGGTGGCCGGCTTGGCGTGGGCGATCTCGATGCGCTCAGTGAATGCACGCAGCGGCGCGCAACCCGATGCGACGGCACGGGTGCAGGGGGTTTCCAGCTTCCAATCCTGTGTGTCGATATAGCTATTGGTAAAGCCCCACGCCACCCGCCCATTGCTGCCGGCCACCACCAGCGGCAGGCCGGGGAGGGTGAAGCCCTGCACATCGACCTTGCCGTCGGGCGCAGCCGGGTCGCGGTAGCGCAGGCGCGCACGAAACCAGATATTGGGCGCGCGCAGGGTCAGGTGCATGTCGTCGGCGACGATGGCGCGGCCGTCGGCGGTCAGACTGGCGGCCACCGCAAAATTATTGCTGCCGGGGGCGTGCCTGACATCCGCGGTGACCGTGTCCACGGGATCGCCGGGAAGGGTGCGCAAATTCACCTGCTCAGCACCGGGTAGCATCGCATCGCCACGCGCGGTGCCTTGCAGCGGCGCATCCCAACGCGTGCCATCGCGAGTCAGCAGGGCATACAGCGCCGGCGGCAGGTGCGGGCGTATTCGCCACAACGCAAGCTCACTTGTGTTGTCACCACCTTGCAGGTCGAAATACATGGCCATCGCGGCCAGCGGCGTGTCTTCGGCCATCCACGGCTGTGGCGCTTCGCGCAGCAACAGGTATGGCCACGGGCGTGCACGCAGCGCGGCAAGACCTGCGTTGACGCCGGCGACATAGGCATCCAGTTGCGGCCGTTTGTCCGCCACGATCAGTGGCAGATCCTGTTTCACCCGCGCACGCAGGCGATGCAGGCGGTGCTGTTTATCCACGTCAAGCGCCAGTGGTCCCACCAGTGCGGCCAGCTCGCCTGCGGCGCTGCGGCGCATCAAATCCATTTCGAAAAAGCGCTCCTGTGCATGCACATAGCCGAGTGCACGCAGGGCGTCGGATTCGTTTTGCGCGTCGATGGTGACGGTACCGTTGGCATCGCGTGACACGGTGGCGGTTGCCTGCAAGCCCGGCAAGGCGTGCTGGCCTTCCAGCGTGGGCAGGCTGCCGCGCAACAGGCAATAGACCGTGATGGACGCAGCCACCACCAGCAGCAACAATGCAAGCAATCCCCGGTTAAGCCATCGACGCATCACGTTCCCCGTCTTAATCTGGTGATGTATCGAATGAAGTTGCATCCGCAAGCATCGCTTGCGCACAGGCAAGCAAATAGTGCACGATCGCCGCATGTCGTTCGCCCTTGCCAACATTAACAATAATTGCAACCGCAATAATCGCGGCACGAGACAGCGTGCGCGGCAGCGGGCCCGCGCATAGGCAAGGCAAGACTAGCCGAACTTCCCAAGACCCGCATCGCAAGATGCGGGTCTTTTCGTTTTATCCCTTCGCAATCCACCCACATACTCTCTTCCAGCAAGGACCTCCACCATGTGTTCCATCTTCGGAATATTTGATCTGCAATCGGCCAGCGAAAGTCAGCAACTACGGCGCGAAGCCCTGGAGCGCTCCGGCCATCAGCGCCACCGTGGCCCGGATTGGAGCGGGGTGTATGTGGATGCCGGCGCGATCCTTGTGCATGAACGGCTTGCCATCGTCGATCCCGCCGGTGGCTCGCAGCCGCTGCTGTCCGACGACGGCCAACTGGTGCTGGCGGTCAATGGCGAGATCTACAACCATCGCGCCCTCAAAACCGAGCTCGCCCAGCCCTATGCCTTCCAGACCGAATCCGATTGCGAGGTAATCAACGCGCTGTATCGCGAAGACGCGCCGGCCTCCTTCCTCAACCGCTTGAACGGCATCTTCGCGTTCGCGTTGTGGGACAAGGCCAAGGGGGGCGCGATCATCGCCCGCGATCCGATCGGCGTGGTGCCGCTGTATTGGGGCCATGACAAGGAAGGCCGCTTGCGGGTGGCATCGGAGATGAAGGCGCTGGAAGCCGACTGCGCGGACGTGGCGCAGTTTCCGCCGGGGCATTGGTTCGATACGGCCACGGGAGAACTGACCCGGTACTACCAACAGCCGTGGCGTGATTACGCGGCGGTGGAAGGTGCAGATGTCGGGTTGGCCGAATTGCGCGAAGCATTCGAAGCCGCCGTGCATCGTCAGCTGATGACCGACGTGCCGTATGGCGTGTTGTTGTCGGGCGGTTTGGATTCCTCGTTGGTGGCCGCTGTGGCTGCACGCTATGCGCGGCATCGGGTTGAGGATGGTGATCAAACCGAAGCGTGGTGGCCGCGCTTGCACAGTTTTGCCATCGGCTTGAAGGGCTCACCGGATCTGGCTGCAGCTAAGGTGGCGGCAGACATGCTGGGTACCGTCCATCACGGGTTCGAATACACCTTCGAAGAAGGTCTCGACGCGCTGCCGGAGGTGATTCGTCATGTCGAAACCTATGATGTGACGACCATTCGCGCATCGACGCCGATGTTCCTGCTGGCACGCCGGATCAAGGCGATGGGGGTGAAGATGGTGCTGTCCGGCGAGGGCAGCGACGAGATTTTTGGTGGCTATTTGTATTTCCACAAAGCGCCCAATGCACGTGAATTCCACGAGGAGTTGGTGCGCAAACTGGATGCGCTTTACAACTACGACTGCCTGCGTGCCAACAAGTCGATGATGGCCTGGGGCGTGGAGCCACGGGTGCCGTTTCTGGACCGCGAATTCCTGGACGTGGCGATGCGCATGGATGCCAAGGTCAAGATGGTGGACAAGGCCAGCGGGCGGATTGAAAAGGCGGTGCTGCGGCAAGCCTTCGAGGGCTATCTGCCGAAGGAAATCTTGTGGCGGCAAAAAGAGCAATTCAGCGATGGTGTGGGCTACGGCTGGATCGATGGTTTGAAGGCGCATGCCGAGGCGCATGTCACCGACCGCACGCTTGCCGCCGCCGACAAGCGCTTTCCGCACAACCCGCCGCAGACGAAAGAGGCCTATTTCTACCGCACGATGTTTGCGCGCTTCTACCCCAGCCCGGCAGCGGCGGAAACCGTGCCCGGTGGCAAGTCGATCGCGTGCTCTTCACCCGCCGCCATTGCGTGGGATGCCAGCTTTGCCGCGATGGCCGACCCGTCCGGACGCGCGGTGGCAGGGGTACATGAGCAGGCGGTGACAGTGGTGTGACGGTGCGGGGGGGCTGCCGGGGCGCGAAAGGTTTGACAATGAGAAGTCGTTAGTAGTATTACTACTAACCATGATGCTTACCGACACCCAGCTCGCCATCCACGCCTTCCTTGCCGAGCGCATCGAAGCTGATGGGTTTGCGCCGTCGCAGACGGAAATCGCGCGTGCCTTTGGCTTCAAAGGCGTACGTGCGGCCCAATACCACTTGGAGGCACTGGAAGCGGCGGGGGTGCTGGAACGCAGCCCCGGCCGTGCGCGCAGCCTGCGCCTGCTGCAATGGCCAGACGGCCCCAAGCAGCTGCCCTTGCCTGCCAATGATGACGCCCTGCAATTGCCGGTACTGGGGCAAGTGGCCGCCGGTGTACCCATCGGAGCAGACATTGGCAGCGAGCAGATGGTGCTGATGGATCGCGCTTTGTTCACGCCCACACCGGATTACTTGTTGAAGGTGAAGGGCGATTCGATGCGCGATGAGGGCATCTTCGATGGCGATTTGATTGGTGTGCATCGCACCAACGAAGCCCGCAACGGGCAGATTGTGATTGCGCGCATTGATGACGAAATCACGGTGAAGTTGCTGCGCATCGGGCAAGGCCGCATTCGCCTGTTGCCGCGCAACCCCGACTACGCCCCCATCGAAGTCAAACCCGGCCAGGACTTCGCGATTGAAGGCTTGTACTGCGGTCTGGTGCGCCCCAATGCGTAAATCTCGCCCAATGCCTGCTGCATGCGCAAGTGCAATTCCGACGCCGTACACGGCATTTCCCGATGCCCGGCGGTGCAGCAACGTGCGAATTTTTAATCCGGCCCAATGCTGTCGCAGCCTGTGCGACAGCTGCCGCCTAAGCTGACCCCATTCCAGACATCACCGACTTGAGGAGCACCACAATGGACGAGAACAAAAAGCGCGCACTTGCCGCTGCCCTGGGCCAGATCGAACGCCAGTTCGGCAAGGGCTCGGTGATGCGGATGGGCGACCGCACCGTGGAAGCGGTGGAAACCATTGGTACCGGCTCGCTGATGCTGGATATCGCGCTGGGCATTGGCGGCCTGCCCAAAGGCCGCGTGGTGGAAATCTACGGGCCGGAATCTTCCGGCAAGACCACACTGACCCTGCAAACCATCGCCCAGTGCCAGAAGGCCGGCGGCACCTGCGCCTTCATCGATGCCGAGCACGCACTGGATCCGGTCTATGCGCAGAAGCTGGGCGTAAACCTTGAAGATCTGTACCTGTCGCAGCCGGATACCGGCGAACAGGCGCTGGAAATTGCCGACATGCTGGTGCGCTCGAACGCGGTGGACATGGTGGTCATCGATTCGGTCGCTGCGTTGACCCCGAAGGCCGAAATTGAAGGGGAAATGGGTGACCAATTGCCTGGCCTGCAGGCCCGTCTGATGAGCCAGGCGCTGCGCAAGCTGACCGGCAATATCAAGCGCAGCAACTGCATGGTGTTCTTCATCAATCAGTTGCGCCAGAAGATCGGCATCATGATGCCGGGCCAAAGCAACGAAGTGACCACCGGCGGTAATGCGTTGAAGTTCTATGCCTCGGTGCGGCTGGATATCCGCCGGATTGGCAGCATCAAGAAAGGTGATGAAATCATCGGCAACCAGACCCGCATCAAAGTGGTCAAGAACAAGCTGGCGCCGCCGTTCAAGCAAGTCGTCACTGAGATTTTGTATGGCGAAGGCATCAGCCGCGAAGGCGAGCTGATCGACATGGGCGTGGATGCCAAATTGGTTGACAAGGCCGGCGCTTGGTACAGCTACGACGGCGAACGCATTGGCCAGGGCAAAGAAAACGCCCGTCAATACCTCAAGGAAAACGTGGCCGCGGCGCAGAAACTGGAAGCTGCACTGCGTGAGAAATTCGTGCCGGAAGAAGCCTCCCGCGATGAAAGTGAAGGCCGCGAAGAATGAGCGCATCGGGTGGCGGTGACGCTGCGTCGTCCTCGTCAGTGGGGCAACGTCGCCGCCGCCCGGAGCCTTCACCCACCCAGCGGGCGTTAGGCTTGCTGACCCGGCGCGAACATTCCCGGCAAGAGCTGACGCGCAAGCTCCAGCAGCGCGGTGTTGCCAGCGCGGATGCAGCAGCGGTGATTGACAAACTGGCTAGTGCGGGCTGGCAAAACGATGCAAGGTTTGCCGAATCACTCGTGCGCAATCGTGCCAATAGCGGCTATGGACCGGCCTATATCCGCGCAGAGCTTTCCACTCATGGCCTCAGCGGTGAGGCCATCAACATTGCAATGGATGGTTTTGAAGGCGATTGGGCAGCGATTGCCCGGGATCTGGTCGACCGTCGCCACCCACAGGCTTTGACAGGCGACCGTGGGGTTCAGCGCAAAGCTGCGGATTTTCTGCTGCGGCGCGGGTTTGCAATGGACCATGTGCGGGCTGCGATAGGCCATCCGTAGCAGCGGCCGATGGCCGCGACCTCGGTTGTGATGCCGCATTTTCAGCGGTCAGGCGCTACGCGCAGCACCAGCCGTTTGTGTCAGGTGTGGCCAGCGCTGCAGCACCGCAGCACGGATACCCGCTACATCCAGCCCGGCTTCGGCCAGCAGGTCTTCACGGCTGGCGTGATGCTGGAAGGCGTCGGGCAGGCCCAAGTGCAGGATGGGCAGGTTGCTGCCTTCGGCGGCCAGCAATTCGGCCACACCACTGCCGGCGCCCCCGGCCACCACATTGTCTTCCAGTGTCACCAAGCCTGCATGGGTCTTGCTCAGTTCCAGAATCAGCGCGCGGTCGAGGGGTTTGACAAAGCGCATGTTCACCACGGTCAGGCCAAGTTCTGCCGCCACCTGTTCTGCCGCCGGCACAATCGCGCCAAATGCCAACAGTGCAATGCGTGAACCTTGCCTGCGGAGCTGCGCCTTGCCGATCGGCAGCGTGTCCAGCGTGGACTGCACTGCCACGCCGGGGCCGGTGCCGCGTGGGTAGCGGACGGCGGCGGGGCCGTTGTAGTGAAAGCCGGTGCTGAGCAGTTGCCGGCATTCGTTCTCGTCGGCCGGGGCCATCACCACCATGTTGGGCACGCAGCGCAGGAAACTCAGATCCAGATTGCCGGCATGGGTGGCGCCATCCGGACCGACCACACCGCCACGGTCGATGGCAAACAACACGTCCAATTGTTGGATGGCCACATCGTGCACCAGCTGGTCATAGCCGCGTTGCAGGAACGAGGCATAAATCGCGACGACGGGTTTGGCGCCTTCGCAGGCCATGCCAGCGGCCAGTGTGATGGCGTGTTGCTCGGCGATGGCGACATCAAAATAGCGCTGCGGATACTCTTGGCTGAACCGCACCAGCCCGGAGCCTTCGCGCATCGCCGGGGTGATGCCCAGCAACTTCGGATCAGCGGCGGCCATGTCGCACAGCCAGTCGCCAAACACGTCGGTATAGGTGGGCTTCTTCGCACCAGCTTTGCCAATCACACCCACCGACGGATCAAACGGGGCAACTGCGTGATAGCCGATTTGATCGCCCTCGGCCAGATCATAGCCCTTGCCCTTGGTGGTGATGATATGCAGTAGCTGCGGGCCTTTCAGGCCTTTGAGGGTTTTCAGGGTATCCAGCAGGGCGGCGGTATCGTGGCCATCAATCGGGCCGGTGTAGTGGAAGCCCATTTGTTCGAACAAGGTGGACGGCACGAACATGCCTTTCCAATGTTCTTCCCAGCGTTTGACGAAGCGCGCCGGTGGGTTGTGCTTGTCGCCCAATAATTTTTTGCCGCCTTCGCGAATGGCGTTGAGGGTGCGGTTGCCGGACATGCGGCCCAGCATCTTGGTCAGCCCGCCCACTGCCTCGCTGATCGACATGCGGTTGTCATTGAGGATGACCAGCAGGTTGGGATCGGGTTCCATGCCGCCGGCGTGGCCCAGTGCTTCCCACGCCATGCCGGCGGTCATCGCGCCATCGCCAATCACCGCCACCACTTTGCGCCCGCTGCCGGTCTGTGCACTGGCAATCGCCATGCCCAAGGCCGCCGAAATCGAGGTGGACGAATGCCCCACGCCAAAGCTGTCATAGTCAGACTCGTCGCGCTTGGGGAAGGGGGCCACGCCGCCTTTTTGCTTGACGGTGTGAATGGCATCGCGCCGCCCGGTCAGGATTTTGTGCGGGTAGCACTGGTGGCCAACATCCCACACCAGGCGATCGCTTGGGGTGTCGAACAAATAGTGCAACACGGTGGTCAGCTCCACCACACCGAGGCCCGCACCAAAGTGACCGCCGGACTTGCCAACCGATTCAATCAGGTACGCGCGCAGCTCATCGGCCACCGCACGCACCTCCGTCTCAGGCAGGGCGCGCAGGTCGGCGGGGCGGTCGATCTTGGATAGCAGGGGGTAGCGGGCAGCATCAATCATGGTGCGTATTGTCGCGCCGACGGGCGGAGCGGGCAATGCGGGCGCGCATGGGCGGTAAACCAGCAAAGCCCGCGATGCGGGCCTTGCCGGGGAGGCGCTGGGTTTGGCTGAATCAGCCGCAACTGCCGCAGCAGGTGCTGCCTTCGGGGTGCTCCGGGGCCATGGTGGCAGGGTAGCCGGCCGCGCGCAGGGCATCACTGATGGTGTTTTCGTCCACTGCAGAGTCCACCAACAGACGGCCGCGGGCCAGGTTAGCGGTGATTTTGGCGTGTGGGTCGGCCGCATGGACGGCAAACGCGATGGAGCGGGCGGTGGTTTCATCCACCAGGCCAAGGACGTCGAACAGCATGGGAACTCCAGCAACAAAATGCGCGTGGCGCGGTGGCCGCATGATCGAACAGTGCGGCAGCGAACGCCTTGACCGATGTCAGATCATCGCCACTTCGCCGATATGCCGGATGGTCAGTCTTCCTGCGCCGCCAGCGTGCGCAGTTCGGCGGCGCGATCGTGCCCCAGATAGCGGTGGATGCCGACGCGGGCCAAATACAGCAGCGGAATCAGTGCGATGGCGGCCAGCATTTTGTAGACGTAATTGAGCGTCCCGATGGCCAGGAATTGTGCCGTGGGCCAATGCTGAGGGCCGATCACAAAGGCGATGTACAGCACCACGAAACTGTCGACCAATTGCGACACTGCGGTAGAACCGGTGGCGCGCAGCCACGCGTGACGGTCACCGGTGTGGCGACGAATGCGGTGGAACACCCGCACGTCGATCAGTTGCCCGACCAGGAATGCCACCAGTGACCCCACAATGATCCACATGCCCTGCCCGAAGATGGCGGCATACGCGGCCTGATAGTCGGGTACCCCCTGCGTTTGCGCCGCGCCCATCCACCACGTGGCTGGGGCCAGATGGATGGCGATGTAGGCGAACAGGAAGCCGTACGCCACCAGCCCTGCGGCCAACCAACTGATCATGCGCACACCGCGCATGCCGAAGTATTCGTTGACGGTGTCGGTCATGATGAACACGATTGGCCAGATCACGGTGCCGGCGGTGAAATCCAGCGTGCCGCGATTGCCGAACAAATCCCAATGCAGGGGCGCGATGCCCAAAGTGGCTTCCAGCGCAAAAATCTTGACCCCGATGAATTCGGCCAGCACCGCATTGGCACAGAAAAACGCCGTCAGCCCTACAAATAAGCGGATGGTGCGGTCTTCCAGAAGGCGCATATTCAGGTGGTTCCGGCCGTGTCAGCAGGGCGCGCCGCCGGCGGCGAGAATGGAATCGTATCGGGGGCCACGGCGCCCCCGCTGATGATGAAGCTCATCGCCTGATCCACGTTCCAGTCGGTGGGGGTGATTTTCTCCATCGGCACGATTTCCAAATAGCCCGATGTGGGATTGGGTGTGGTGGGCACATACACCGCAGCCAATTCGCGGCCGGTGCCTTGTTCGCGCATCACCCGGGTGACGAAACCGAGGGTCTTCATTTCGTTGTGCGGAAAATCGATCAGCACGACGCGCTGGGTGCCGTCAGGCTTGGTTTGCAGGATATCCAGCAATTTGCGCGCGCTGCCGTAGATGGTGCTGGCCAGTGGGATTCGCGCCACCAGCGCTTCGAACCAGCCCAGCAGGCGCTGGCCAATCACGCGGCGGGTCAGCCAGCCGACCAGCAGGATCACCAGCACGGTGGCGACCAGGGCCAGTGCGTTTTGCACCCACGGTTCCACCAGCCAGCCAAAGGTCATGGGGTTGCCTTCGGCGATACCTCGCAGGGTCGGCTCCACCATGGGCTTGCTTAAATCGCCCAGCAAGACAAAGACAAATTTCACCACCACCCAGGTCAACCAGAGCGGCAGCAGGGTGAGCAAGCCCGTCAGGAACAGGCGTTGCAGGCGGTGGCCAAGCGTGAGGGGGGCAGACATCCGGCTAGTTTACGGGCAACGCGGTGCGGCGTTTAGTCCAATTTTGCCAGTCGTATCCCCACATTGTCATAACCGCGCACGGAATCCAGTGCTTGCAACTTGCCACTGGTCATGCGCTGGGTGCAGGCATGGTCGGCGCACAGGCTCAGCCAGCCCGCCACCGGAGTGGTGGGCTGCGCACGCAGTTCGCCGGCACTGGGCAGGCGATAGTGGTGGCCATCCTGTGCTTGCAGCCAACGCGCATAGGCTTGCGCATCGGCAGCGTTGACGCAGACCACCGGCTTGCGATCATTGCCGGTGTTGTTCCAGCGCAGGCTGCGGCCCAGGAAGCCTTTGCCGCAGTCGGCCGCGTCACGCGCGGTGGCGGTGGCAAAGCGTGCGTAGTCGCTTCGGCTGACAGTGATAATACTGACCGGTGTCGTCGCCACCGGCACCGAGGCAGCCGCCGCTACCTGTGCCGAGGCGCTGGCGGGGCCATTTTGCGCAGCGCTGATACGCGCTTGCAGGTTGCGTTTACGCGCGGGATCCAAGCCTAGCCAGGCGACCTGATCCAACAGTATTTGCGCGGTCTTGCGCGTCTCGGGTTTGGCCAGTTGCACGGTGAGCCGCTCATCCAGCGCTTTGTCCAGTCGAGCATGCAGCAGGCTGATGGCAGTGCCGGTGCCGCCTCGCCGGCTATCCAGGGTCTGTGCGCGCGCGAATGCGAGTTTGGCGGTGACAGTATCGCCATTGTGCAGTGCCCGCTCTGCTCGATCCCCTAGCGCATCGAATAGCAGCGCAGTCAAACGCAAGGTTTGCGGGTGGGTTGGGGCAACGTGCCACGCAGCTTCAATGCTGTCCCATGCATTGCCATTGCGGGGTTCCAGCAGCTGCCCGGTACGCAGTTGCTCTTCGGCATTGGCTACAAACGCGGCAATGCTGGCATCAGTGCGATCGGTTGCAGGCAGGGCAAGCACGGGGCTAGACGATGCGGGACTACTGGTCGGTGCGGGCAAACCGGTGGCGGGTTGTGTTGCTGCCACCGCGGCGGGCTGGATGACCGCAGCTGTGGATTGATTTGCAAGGTGCAGGTAGTAAGCAGCGCCCAGTGCAGCGAGCAGTACGACGCCAGCCGCTGCAAGCCACAGACCGCGGCGGCGGCTGGTATCTGCCGTTGCCCGCGAGGTCGCCTGCGCTGAAGCGTCAAAGGCGGCCGGAACCTCCACCGCGGCGAACGCCTTCCCTGATTGCTTTTCCAATTGCACTAGCGCGCTCAGCATTTCTTGCGCGCTGGCGAACCGGTCACCTGGTTGCTTGGCCATCGCCTTGTCGATGAAAGGCTGCCAATGCTTGAGTACTGACGGTAAGCGCGGGATGGGTTCCTGCACATGCCTGATCGCCATGGTCAGCGCATCGCCAGCGTTGTACGGCAGGCGGCCCACCAGCATTTCCCAAGTCAAGACACCCATGCTGTAAAGATCAGCACGGCGATCTACTTCTTGCCCACGTGCTTGTTCCGGCGGCATGTAGGCCGTGCTGCCCACCGCCAGCCCGGCATTGGTCAGGCGTGGGTTGCTGCCACGCCGCAGGGCGATACCGAAATCAGTCAGCAGCGGTCGGTCGGCCTCATCGAATAGCACATTTTCGGCTTTGACATCGCGATGCACCACCCCGCGCACATGCGCGTAGTCCAGCGCCTGCAACAGTTGGCTCAGGATCGCGGTGATTTTTGGTTGGTCGCCGGCCAGCTTGCGTTGTGCCAAATGCCCATGCGAGAGATACGGCATCGAATAGAACAGGAGGTTTTCGGGGGTGTGGCCAACCTCGTGAATACGTACGATGCCGGGGTGTTCCAGCCGTGCGATGGTGCGGGTTTCATTTTCGAAACGCGCGCGATTGGTGCCATCGGTCAGTGCATCGGGCAACATCACCTTCAACGCAACCTTGCGATCCAGCGAGACTTGCTCGGCCAGATATACGGTGGACATGCCGCCTTGGCCAATAACGCGCAACAGCTTGTAGCCGTCAATGCGTGGAAAGGTTTGATCTGTCACTGCGTCTTGCTCCAGCAAGCCCCCCCGAGCCCGCCGCGAGCATACGACGGACACGCAGGCCAAGGGAATGCTTGTGCTTGACCAGTGTGAAGCGGTGCCAGCGTACCAATCACACCGGCAATTACACCAGCAGCAATGCCGACATCTGCCGGCGCACGCGGCTGACCAGATCTGCGTCGTCCAGAATCCGGAACGCATCGATCAGCGATTTGCGCGCCAGCCCGTCGGCGTAAGCCTTGTCGCGCCTCAGCATGTCGATGAATTGCGCCAGCCCGGCTTCGGCATCACCGCCGACCAATTGGCGTACGCCCAGCAGGTGGCGCGCGCGCAGGTCGGCGGGGTCACTGGCAATCGCGGCGTGCAGCACTTCGAGCGGTGGCGCGTCCTTCAGCAGGGCGGCAAAGCCCAGACGAGCGCGTGCCTTGATGGTGCGCTCATCGGTGGCCAGGTTGGCCGGCAGCTTGTCCAGCAAGTGTTCGGCTTCCACCGCTGCGCCGGTTTGCAGCAGTGCCAGTGCCAGATCGAGCTGGTGTTCGGCCTTGTCCGGCTCGATCTCGGCCAGCTTGCGCAGACGCAGCACTTCGGCGTGCGGGTCAAGTGGGGCGGCGGGGGCTTCGGCCACGGCGTCATCGGCAGGTGCCGCTGGTTGGATGCCCACTTGCGCCAGCATCTCGCGCAATTGGCCTTCCGGCAGTGCGCCGGGGATCGCGCCCAGCACTTGGCCGTCCTTGACCACCGCAATGGTGGGCACCGAGCGAATCTGGAACGCGGCGGCCAGCTCCTGCTCCTTGTCCACATCCACCTTGGCCAACACGAAGGCGCCGTGGTATTCGGCGGCCAGTTTTTCCAGCACTGGCCCAAGCGTCTTGCACGGCCCGCACCACGTGGCCCAGAAATCCACCAGCACGGGGGTTTCCAGCGATTTGCGGATCACCGTGTCTTCAAAGGTGGCAGCGGTGGCATCGAATACGTGCGGATTGTTGGCGTCGGTCATGGCGGCGTCGTTCTTGGGAATGCACAGGAGATGGCGGCGATTGGGCAGGTTAACAAGTGATGTAAAAAATAGTTGACATCACGGAACCGGTATGTAAAGTGCGTATTACATATAGTCTGTTGGAGTTTACATCAATGCTCGGGTTGTCTCCGCGTCACCAATTGATGGTCTGGCTGTTGTTGGCCGGGGTCGGCTTGGCGCTATTTTTCAGCGGTGACTACCGCGATATCCCGTTTCCGGTTGGCTGGTTGGGCGCCTGCCTGTTCGTGGCAGCGGTGTGGTTTTCGGTTGCCAAACTGCATGCGCTGCCGCGTAGCGAAGATGAGGCGCAGATTGCGCCGGGGGAGTGGCAGGCATGGATTGGCGTGGCGTTTGTCGGTGCGGTGATTGTGGCTTGTGTCATGCGCGCCGATGCCTTTCTGCCGCAGGTGCCGATTGGCCATAATCCCGAGGCCAGAGTGGCAGGCAAGCACATCGGCACCTTGTTCGTGGCGTGGCTGGTCTTGTTGCATGTGTTGAAAAAGCGCTGGGCCGGCAGCGTGCTGGCCGATGAGCGGGACGCGCACATCGCCCTGATCGCCGGCCACTGGGCGCGTTGCATCACGGCGCTAGGCATCATTGCCATTGCGGTGACATTGGGCTTTTCCGACACCGAGCGCTTGCTGCAATTCAGTTATCCCTTCATCGCGCAAGCGCTGATGTCGGTGCTGCTGGCGGGGCTGTGGTGCGAGCAACTGGCAGCGGCGCTGTTGTATTGGCGTGATCGCCGTGGAGTACAGGCATGAAGTTCTGGATGCAGGGGAAGGCTGAGCGTGACCCCCGGGCGTTTGGTGAGCGTTTTGCGTGGCGGATGGTCATGCTGTTCGCGGGAATGGCGGTGTATCTGACGTTCGGCTCGATTATCGGCGGCCGGCCGATCGCCATCCTGGCGACGCTGATCGCCTTGCCGTTGTCGTACGGCTTCCGCCTGCGTGCCGCTGCCGAAGAGCGGCGTCGGGGCGAGACGATGGAGGATGAGCGCGATGCCTGGATCTTGGCGCAGGGTGATCGTGGGTTTCGGATCGCGGTTTCGTGCTGGTATGGCGTGTTGACGTTGGCGCTGTGCTTTGACACTCCTCGTGCTGCGCTGCAGACGAACGATTGCGCGCTCCCTAGCATGGTCCTGCTGGGCCTGATCGTCGCCAACATCGTAGGGCAGCTGACAGTGGCGGTGCTGTATCGCCGTGACAGGCAATGACGGGTACCCGAATCGCCAATCAGATTCGCCGCCTGCGTTTCGAGCGCGGCGAATTGACCCAGCAGGCGCTGGCCGATGCCTGTGGCGTCACCCGACAGACCATCATTGCGCTGGAAGCGGGGCGCTATGCGCCGTCGCTGGAGTTGGGCTTTCGCATCGCTGATGCGCTGGGTGTGCGGATCGAGGAGGTGTTTCAGTGGCACGCCAGATCATGAAATCCATTGCATTGCCGCAGCTGGGAGCTTGGTTGGCATTGGCGTTTTTCCTTGTCGCCTTGTTGTTGGCCAACCTCGGTGTTCCCGAATATTCCCATCTGCTGCATCCGCTGGCGCTGCGCGGGGCCACCGGTGTGCCGGGGGCGCTGTGGTTCAACCTGGGCGCATTTGTGTTGCCGGGTGGGTTGCTGCTGTTGCAGGCACATCTGCTGCGCAAGGCCGTGCAGGAGGCAAGCTGGCGGGTGCGACTTGGGCTGACGCTGATGCAGTTGTCGGCGCTGGCATTTGCCATGCAAGGGTTATTGCCGCTGGATCAGCGGGGTGTGGATGCGGCGGCCAGCCGCTTGCATGTGCTGATGTGGATGCTGTGGTGGATTGCGTTTGTACCCGGTGCGCTGCTGTTGGCGTTGGGCCTGCTGCGGCAGCGGCGCGGGTTGGCGGTGGTGAGTGCGGCGGTTGGTGTATTGGTGCCGCTGCTGGCGGTATGGGCCCCCATTGGTGCGTGGGTGGGGCTGGCGCAGCGGCTGGCATTTGTACTGTGGTTTGGTGGGTGGCTGCTGGTCAGCCGCTGCCTTATTGGTACTTCAGCTTCAGCGCCAAAATCGTTGCCGCCAGCAGGAAGGTGATCGCATTCGACACGATCATCGGCCATGAATGCAGGAAAATGCCGTAGCCAAACCAGCAGGCAATACCAAACGTGAACACCACATACATCCACAACGAGATTCCCGAGGTGTCCCGCGTGCGGATGGTTTTGATGGCCTGCGGCACAAACGACAGCGTGGTGCAGGTCGCAGCCAAATAGCCAAACCATTCCAGCGTCATGCGGCCGCCATGGCGGGCAAATAGCGGGCGGGCAGGGTGCGGCACGGCATCGGCAATCCTCATCTGGAGGTGGTTGCAGTGTGCCATGCGGGCAGGGGATGGTGCGCTGCGGTAAGCTTTCCAACCCGATCCCGCATGTTGTCCGCCGTGTCCGAACCCGCTGCCTACGAATCCCGTACCGTCGAATCCGCTGCCCAGTCGTTTTGGGCCACCAGCCGCGCGTTTGAAGTGCGCGAGGATTCGACCAAGCCCAAGTACTACTGCCTGTCGATGCTGCCGTACCCGTCGGGCGCGCTGCACGTGGGCCATGTGCGCAACTACACCATCGGCGACGTGATCAGCCGCCACAAGCGCATGACCGGCCACAACGTGCTGCAGCCGATGGGCTGGGACGCGTTCGGCCTGCCGGCCGAGAACGCCGCGATCAAGAACAAGACCGCGCCGGCCAAGTGGACCTACGCCAACATCGAGCATATGCGCACCCAGCTGCGGTCGCTGGGCTACGCCATCGACTGGAGCCGCGAGTTCGCCACCTGCAAGCCGGACTACTACGCCCACGAGCAGCGCATGTTCGTGCGCCTGCTGAAGAAGGGCGTGGCCTACCGCAAGAATTCGGTAGTGAACTGGGATCCGGTCGACCAGACCGTGCTGGCCAACGAGCAGGT